>NZ_RZPQ01000644.1:0-3441 GCF_003999135.1 Mesorhizobium sp. M7A.F.Ca.CA.004.06.1.1
CTCCTTCCATCGCGTCATGATGAAGTCGGCGGCAAAGCTCGCCTACCAACAGGCTCAGGCGGCAATCGACGGCGCGCCGGACGACAAGACAGGTCCGATCCTCAAAACCGTGCTGAAGCCACTGTGGGACGCCTATGCGATCCTCAAGCGCGGCCGCGACGGCCGCCAGCCGCTCGAACTCGACCTGCCGGAGCGCAAGATCGTGCTCAAGGCGGACGGCACCGTCGATCGCGTCATCGTGCCGGACCGGCTCGATGCCCATAAGCTCATCGAAGAATTCATGATCCAGGCCAATGTCGCGGCGGCCGAAACGCTCGAGGCGAAGAAACAGGAACTGGTCTATCGCGTCCATGACGCGCCATCACTGGCCAAACAGGAATCGCTGCGCGAGTTCCTGCAGACATTGGGCCTGTCACTTGCGCGCGGCGCGCAGATGCAGCCAAGCCAGTTCAACGGCATTTTGGAGCGCGTGCGCGGCGCCGACAATGAAGGCCTGGTCAACGAAGTGGTTCTGCGCTCGCAGAGCCAAGCCGAATACTCGCCAAAGAACATCGGCCATTTCGGTCTCAACCTCCGCCGCTACGCCCATTTCACCTCGCCGATCCGCCGCTATGCCGATTTAATCGTGCATCGCGGACTTATTGCCGCACTCGGATTGGGTCCCGGCGGGCTGACGCAGGACGAAGCGGTACGGCTCGAAGATGTCGCGGTGCTGATCTCCGGCACGGAACGCCGCGCAATGGCGGCCGAGCGGGACACGGTCGACCGTCTGATCGCCGCCTACCTTGCCGAACGCGTCGACGACCGGTTCGATGCCCGCATCTCCGGCGTCACCAAGTCAGGACTATTTGTCCAATTGCCGCAGTACGGCGCGGATGGTTTCATCCCGGTGTCAACATTGAACGGCGATTACTATATATACGACGAAACGGCCCGCTCCCTGTTCGGAGAACGCTCGGGCAAAGGCTACCAACTCGCGGACCGCGTCGAGGTCCGTCTCCTCGAGGTGGCGCCGATGGCCGGGGCGATGCGCTTCGAGATGTTGACCGACCCAAAGCCTCTGCCGGGCTCCAAGCGGTCGTTTCACAAGGCCAAGGGCCGCGCCCGCGCGTCGCAATCGCGACCGGGTTCGCGCGGCAGGAGACGATGATGACAACAGCCATGGAAGAACAGGTTTTCGGCGGAGAACATCACTCGGGCCGGACCGCGCGCCCGCTGTGGACGGCGATGAAGCGCGGCCTGCTCGGCCGCTGCCCGCATTGCGGCGAAGGCAAGCTGTTTCGCGCTTTCACCAAGACCGTCGACACATGCAGTGTCTGCGGCGAGGAATTGCATCACCACCGGGCCGACGACCTGCCCGCCTATCTGGTCATCGTCATCGTCGGCCATGTCGTGCTGGGCGCCTTCATGGGCGTTGAGGCCACGTCGACGCTGTCCACATGGCAGCACATCGCCATCTGGGTTCCGCTGACCATCCTTTTGTCGGTTGCGTTGCTGCAGCCGATCAAGGGTGCCGTCATCGGACTGCAATGGGCCTTCTATATGCACGGCTTCGGCGGCGAGCACGACGTGATCGAGCCGCATCCCGGAGCCTAGGCCGCAGCCAAGAATGCTGCCTGGCGCAACATACCGACCGTGAAAGGCCACTTTCGCTTGCCAGAAGTTTCCGCTAGGTCCTGCGCATGGACGGTATGACCAAGGCGGAAGTCGACAGGATCGAGCGGAGCATGATCGCTCATAGCGACCGGCCAATTCGCCCGCGCGACGCGGCAACCCTCATCCTGCTCGACCGCAAGGACGATGACGTGCTGGTTCTGATGGGTCGCCGTCATGCCGGCCACGCCTTCATGCCGGGCAAGTTCGTCTTTCCCGGCGGCCGCACCGATCCGGCCGACAGCCGCATACCGGTCGTCGCCGCATTGCACCCGGAGCAGGAAGCCAGGCTGATCGCCGGACCGGGCCGCACAAGCGCCGCACGAGCCCGCGCCATCGCCCTGTCCGCCATCCGCGAAACCTATGAGGAAGCCGGGCTGCTGATCGGCCGCAAGGGTGCTTTCGCAACCCCCAGGCCCGATTGGCAAGGCTTTGCCGAACACGGCGTGCAACCCTCTCTCGACATGCTGCGCTTCGTTGCGCGCGCCATCACGCCGCCCAACCGGGTGCGCCGCTTCGACACCCGCTTTTTCAGCGCCTGGCGTGACGACGTCGCCGTCGAACTGCCCGGTGGCAGTCCCACCAACGAGCTCGAAGAACTGGTCTGGCTGCCGCTCGCCAAGGCCAGGGAAGCCGACATACCCGACATCACCCGAATGATCCTGGACGAGCTGGAAAAGCGCCTCGCCCATGATCCACTGTTGCGTCCAGGCGGACCCGTGCCCTTCTACCGGCTTGTCCGCAGACGCTTCACCCGCGAACTTCTCTAGAGCAATTCCAGGAAAAGTGTGACGCGGTTTTCCCGGAAAAGCGCTCAGCACTTTCCTTAGATCAAACAGGCAGAGTATTCAGCATCCCATGACGGTCGATACCCAACCACAGGGCGACGAACGCGTACACTGGCTGCCGATGGTGGCGGCGATCTCGTCGATCAGCGTCGTCGGCATCGCCATCGGCCTCGGCATGCCGCTGCTCAGCGTCATCCTTGAAACGCGCGGCCATTCGGCTTCGATGATCGGCCTCAACACCGCCGTTGCCGGCCTCGCCTCGATCGCCGGTGCGCCGCTGGCTACTCCGCTCGCCATGCGGTTCGGCGTTGCCTGGACCATGATCGCCATGATCGCCGCCGGCGCGCTGGCCTTTGTCGGCTTTCATTTCGCACCCGATTTCTGGATGTGGTTTCCACTGCGCATCGTGCTGCACATCGCGCTGACGGTGCTGTTCATCCTGTCCGAATTCTGGATCAGCACCTCGGCGCCGCCGCACCGACGCGGCCTTGTGCTGGGCATTTACGCCACTGTCCTGTCGCTCGGCTTTGCCGCCGGACCGTGGCTGTTCGCCCATCTCGGCAGTTCCGGCTTCAGGCCGTTCGGCGTCATCATCGCCTTGGTGACGCTGGCGGCGATACCCGTGCTGGCAGCACGCAACGAGAGCCCCTCGATCGCCTCGGATGGCGAAACCAGCAATTTCCTGCGCTACATCTGGCTGGTGCCGTCGGCGACCGCAGCCGTGCTGGTGTTCGGCGCGGTGGAAACCGGCGGCTTTGCGCTCTTCCCGATCTATGGCAGCCGCATCGGCTATTCCGAGGCCGATGCGGCCCTTCTGCTGACCATGATCGGCCTCGGCAATGTGTTGTTGCAGATCCCGATCGGCATGATCAGCGATCGCGTCAGCGATCGCCGCTACCTGCTGATTGCCTGCGCCACGGTCGGTCTTATCGGCACCGTCTTCATGCCCTTCTTCGCCCAGAATTGGCATTTGATGGCCGCGCTTCTGTTCGTCTGGGGC
>NZ_RZPQ01000645.1:0-3432 GCF_003999135.1 Mesorhizobium sp. M7A.F.Ca.CA.004.06.1.1
CAGCTCGCGCGGATCGACTCGGAAGATGTCGGCCAGCAGCCGGTCGGCGGTGGTATCGGTGACGCGGAAGGCGCCGGTCGAGATGTCGATCCAGGCCAGCGCGAAACTGTGATCGGCTCCGCCCTTCACCCGCCCCAGCGCCATCAGGAAACTCGATTCCGAGGGCGCCAGCAATTTGTCCTCGGTGATGGTGCCCGGTGTCACCAGCCGCACGACGTCGCGGCGCACCACCGATTTGCCGCCGCGTTTCTTGGCCTCGGCCGGATCCTCGATCTGTTCGCAGACGGCGACGCGGAAACCCTGGCCGATCAGCTTTTGCAGATAGTCGTCGGCGGCATGCACCGGCACCCCGCACATCGGGATGTCGAGCCCTTGATACTTGCCGCGCTTGGTCAGCACGATGCCGAGCGCCCGGCTCGCCTTCTCGGCATCGTCGAAGAACAGCTCGTAGAAATCGCCCATGCGATAGAACAGCAGCGAATCGGGGTTCGCCGCCTTGATCTCGATAAATTGCTCGATCATCGGCGTGGCGCCGGCGTGGACGGTCGGCGCCGGCGTCATCGCCTCGGGGGCGTCTGGCTCGTTCGGGCTGTGCATGTTCATGCGCGGCACGCTAGCAGATGTGATGATGCGGTTTAATGCCGGCGCTTCGAAAAAC
The DNA here is from genome assembly GCF_003999135.1 of Mesorhizobium sp. M7A.F.Ca.CA.004.06.1.1. Classification (NCBI taxonomy): domain Bacteria; kingdom Pseudomonadati; phylum Pseudomonadota; class Alphaproteobacteria; order Hyphomicrobiales; family Phyllobacteriaceae; genus Mesorhizobium; species Mesorhizobium sp. M7A.F.Ca.CA.004.06.1.1. The sequence continues at coordinate 659 of NZ_RZPQ01000645.1, forward strand.
GGGGGACGACGGGACGGCAGCTTGTCCGCAATTGCCGATGCGGACCGCGATTCCAGCGCGCGGGCGGTTTACACGCGGCGGCGCGTGGTCTTAATTCGGACCGAAACAAAGCACCCGCTTCAAGGAGGTGCTGCACCGGTGAGGAAATCAAGAACATCATGGCCAGGAAAACCGAGAACAGCGGTCCGTCCGTCAGTGCGCAGGAAGCGCTCGAATTCCACGCCATGGGTCGGCCGGGCAAGCTGGAGGTCGTCGCCACCAAGCCGATGGCGACGCAACGCGACCTCAGCCTCGCCTATTCGCCTGGTGTCGCGGTTCCGGTCCTGGCCATCGCCGAAGACCCCTCGCGCGCCTTCGACTACACGACGCGCGGCAACATGGTCGCCGTCATCTCCAACGGCACGGCCATCCTCGGTCTAGGCAATCTCGGCGCGCTGGCCTCCAAGCCGGTGATGGAGGGCAAGGCGGTGCTGTTCAAGCGCTTCGCCGATGTCGATTCCATCGACCTCGAGGTCGACACCGAGGACGCCGACGAATTCATCAACTGCGTGCGGTTCCTCGGGCCCTCTTTCGGCGGCATCAACCTCGAGGACATCAAGGCGCCGGAGTGCTTCATCATCGAGCAGCGCCTGCGCGAATTGATGGACATTCCCGTCTTTCACGACGACCAGCACGGCACCGCGATCATCTCGGCCGCCGGCCTGATCAACGCGCTGGAGATCACCGGTCGCGACATGAAGACCACAAAAATGGTCTGCAACGGCGCTGGTGCGGCCGGCATCGCCTGCATCGAGCTGATGAAGGCGATGGGCTTTGCGCCGGAAAACATCATCCTGTGCGACACGAAGGGCGTCGTTTTCCAAGGCCGCACCGAAGGCATGAACCAGTGGAAATCGGCGCATGCGGTCAAGACCGAGGCGCGCAGCCTCGCCGAGGCACTCGATGGCGCCGACGTCTTCCTCGGCCTCTCCGCCAAGGGCGCGCTGACCACTGCCATGGTGCAGTCGATGGCCAAGAACCCGATCATCTTCGCCATGGCCAATCCCGACCCGGAAATCACGCCGGAGGAGGTCGCCGAGATCCGCACCGACGCCATCATGGCCACCGGGCGTTCTGATTATCCCAACCAGGTCAACAACGTGCTCGGCTTTCCCTACATCTTCCGCGGCGCGCTTGATGTCAGGGCAACCACCATCAATGACGACATGAAGATCGCCGCCGCGCAGGCGCTGGCGGCATTGGCGCGCCAGGATGTGCCCGACGATGTCGCCGCCGCTTATCAGGGCAACCGGCCGAAATTCGGCCCCAACTACATCATCCCGGTGCCGTTCGACCCGCGCCTGATCTCGGCCATCCCGATCGCGGTCGCCAAGGCGGCGATGGACTCAGGCGTCGCCCGCAAGCCGATCCTCGATCTCGACCGTTACGCGCAGGAGCTGTCGGCCCGCCGCGACCCGATCGCCTCGACCCTGCAGCGCATCTACGACCGCGTGCGCCGCCAGCCCAAGCGCATCGTTTTCGCCGAGGGCGAGGAGGAGCAGGTCATGCGCGCCGCCGTCTCCTATGTGAACCAGCGGCTCGGCACCGCCATCCTGCTCGGACGCGACGACGTCATCAAGGAGAACGCCAAGCACGCCGGCATCGACCTCAACAAGCAAGGCATCGAGATCATCAATGCAAGGCTGTCGCGCCGCAACGGCATCTACACCGACTATCTCTACGAGCGCATGCAGCGCAAAGGCTTCCTGTTCCGCGACTGCCAGCGGCTGATCAACAACGACCGCAACCACTTTGCCGCCTGCATGGTGGCGCTGGGCGACGCCGACGGCATCGTCACCGGTGTCACCCGCAACTATTCGACCGCGCTCGACGACATCCGCCGCGTCATCGACGCCAAGCCCGGCCACCGCGTCATCGGCGTCTCGATCGTGCTGGCGCGAGGCAAGACCGTGCTGGTCGCCGACACCGCCGTGCACGATATGCCGAATGCCGAGCAGATCGCCGACATCGCCGAGGAGGCCGCGGGCTTTGCCCGCCGCATGGGTTATGAGCCGAGGCTCGCCATGCTCGCCTATTCCACCTTCGGCCATCCACAGGGCGAGCGCTCCGAACGCGTCCAGGAAGCGGTGCGCATCCTCGACAAGCGCCGCGTCGATTTCGAATATGACGGCGAAATGGCCGCCGACGTGGCGCTCAACGCGCGGGCCATGGCGCAATATCCGTTCATAAGGCTGACCGGCCCGGCCAATGTGCTGATCATGCCGGCGTTCCACTCGGCTTCGATCTCGACCAAGATGCTGCAGGAACTCGGCGGCTCGACGGTGATCGGCCCGCTGCTGGTCGGGCTGAACAAGCCGGTGCAGATCGTGTCGCTGAATGCCAAGGACTCGGACATCGTCAACATGGCGGCGATCGCGGCCTATACGGCGGGGACTTGAGCGGCGAGCCTTAGCGGTGAGTCCGGGAGGCGTTCAGCCCGGCGCGAACACGCGCGCAGCCTCGACGACCTCGTCCACCTGATCCTGCCGCAGCAAGTCGATCGGGACGCGCCCGTCGAGTTGCGCCGAGGGCCGCGTCAGCCACAGCCATGCGAGCCTTGGATTGGTGATCAGCGACAGCACGTCGCGAATGCCTGCAACCGGCCGTCCATCGACGAACTGCGCCAGCGGGAAGACATGTTTGCGGCCGCCCTTGCGCAAGGCGATGACCTCGCCCCGCCGCTGCCAGCGGTGCAGGGTCGAGCGGGCGATACGCAAATTCTCTTCCAGATAGGT
>NZ_RZPQ01000646.1:0-3426 GCF_003999135.1 Mesorhizobium sp. M7A.F.Ca.CA.004.06.1.1
GAGGCGACCTTCTCCAGCTCCGCGGACGCTGCCTTGGCCGATGCCAGCCCCTCCGGCGACAATGCCTTCAAGATCGAGCTTGCCCGCCGCATCGTGGTCAGGGCGCTGATATCTGCGCTTTCGGGAACGCCCGAGCGTCTGCCAGCCCTTCCTGCCTCCCCGTTCTCGAACATTCCCGGAGCGCGCCATGTCGCTTGAACTCAGCCTCAACCAGCAACCCGCCCATGCCCGGCAGGGCTCCAGCATCGGCCAGCCGCTGACCCGCCGCGACGGCTTTCTGAAAGTCACCGGAGCCGCGCGCTATGCCGCCGACAACCACCCGCCCGGCATGCTCTACGCCGTGCTGGCGGTCAGCAGCATCGCGCGCGGCCGCGTTGCCGCTCTGGATATCGAGGCGGCCAAGGCGCACCAGGGCGTGGTCGAGGTGATGACGCCCAAGAACCGGCCGGCGCTCGCCGCTGACCCGGACGCCAAGGACCACCCCTTCATGTTCCGGCTCGACCTGCTGCAGAACGATCAGGTCCGCTACCCCAACCAGAGCATCGCCGTGGTGATCGCCGAGACGCTGGAGGCGGCAACCGAGGGGGCGGCTTTGCTGTCGCCGCGCTATGAAGTGCTGCCGGCGCGCGTTGGCCTCGACGGCGCTGAAAGCTTCGTGCCGCGTGGTGTCGGTGTCGGCGGTCCGGCCGTGCAGCACAAGGGCGATGTCGAGGCCGGCCTCAAATCCGCAAAGACGCGGATCGAAGCCACCTACGAGACGCCGGCCCAGTACCACAACGCCATGGAGCCGCATGCGATCGTCGTCGCCTGGGATGGCGACACACTGTCGATCGACACACCGAGCCAGGGCCTTGCCATGGCGCAGGGCCGCATCGCCGGCCTGTTCGGCATCGCGCCGGAAAACGTCCACATCCGCAGCCCGTTCCTGGGTGGCGGCTTCGGTTCGAAAGGCATGATCTCCGGGCCGCAGGTGCTCGGCATCCTGGCGGCGCGCCTCGTTGGCCGTCCGGTCAAGCTGGTGCTGCGGCGTGAGCAGATGTACGGCCCGGTCGGCCACCGTGCGCCGACGCGCCAGACGCTGCGCATGGGCATGGATGGCGAAGGGCGGCTGACGGCACTCGACCATCACGCCAAGACTGCGTCGAGCACGTTCGACGATTTCTTCGAACCGGCGGCGGATGCCTCGCACACGCTCTATGCCAGCCCGGCCATCGCCACCTCGCACGATGCGGTGCGGTTGGACACCGGCACCCCGCTGTTCATGCGGGCGCCCGGCGAAGCGACCGGCTCGATCGCACTCGAAAGCGCCATCGATGAGGCGGCACACGCCTGCGGCATGGACCCGCTGGAGTTCCGGCTGCGGAACTATGCCGAGGTCGAGCCCATGACCGGCAAGCCGTTTTCTTCCAAGGCGCTGCGCGAGTGCTACAGGCAAGCGGCCGAGACGTTCGGCTGGGCGAGCCGCCTGCTTCAGCCGCGGCTGATGCGCGACGCGGACGGTTTCCTGACCGGCTGGGGCATCGGCACGGCGACGTTTCCGGCCCTGATGTTCCAGGCCGAGGCCCGCGCCGTGCTGAGAAGCGATGGCAGCGGCCTGATGGAGACCGGCGCGCAGGACATGGGGCAAGGCGCCTGGACCGCCTTCGCCCAGATCGCCGCCGACGGACTGGGACTGGATATCGACCAGGTCGATTTCAGGGCCGGCAGTTCCGATCTGCCCAATGCAGGCATTGCCGGCGGCTCCGGCCACACGGCGACGGCCGGCATGGCGATCCACAATGCGGGTGCCGCCGTCATCGCCAGGCTCGCCGATCTCGCCACCGGTGACGAGCACTCACCGCTCTACGGCGCCGGCAATGAAGGCGTGCTGGCGCGCGGCGGTCGCCTCTATCGGCGCGACGATGAAAGCCGCGGTGAAAGCTATGCCGAAATCCTCACGCGCGCGGGCCTCACCGAGATCGAGGGCCATGGCAAGGGCGCTGCGGACCCGGCATCCCAGGAAACCTATGCCAAGCACGCGCATGGCGCCGTGTTCGCCGAGGTGAAGGTCGATCCGGATTTCGGCCAGATCCGTGTCACAAGGCTGGTCGGCGCGTTCGCCGCCGGGCGGGTCATCAATCCCAGGCTGGTGCGCAGCCAGTATTATGGCGGCATGATCTGGGGCGTCTCGTTCGCGCTGCATGAGGAAGCCATCACCGACCGGCGCTCTGGCCGGATCCAGAATGCCAACCTCGCCGAATATCATGTCCCGGTGAATGCCGACGTTCCGTCGGTCGAGGCGCTGCTGGTCCACGAGGACGACCCTCACGTCAACGCACTCGGCATCAAGGGGGTCGGCGAAATCGGCATCACCGGCACGGCCGGCGCCGTCGCCAATGCGGTCTGGCATGCGACCGGCGTGCGGCCGCGGCGCTTTCCGATCCGCATCGAAGACCTGCTGGGGTGAGGTGAGATCCGCCTAGCGGACGGGAAGCCAATTGCTCGGCTTCCCGTCCGACGAACGGTGAAGGCCCGGTCCGCCTTCGGGCGGATCAAAAGGTCCAGGGGGCCTTTAAAAAGGGCCGAACGCCCGAAGGTCCGGAGCGACAGCGAAGGGCCGGACAGCGGGCGCCAGGTCCCCCGCCGGCCCACCATGAGATCAACCGACTTCGCGTCAAGCAACTGGAGCCAGGCGCCCATGACAAAAACAACAATCCCAGTTCATCTCGATATCAACGGCCGTCATCACGATCTGCAACTCGAGCCGCGCGTCACGCTGCTCGATGCCTTGCGCGACCGCCTCGGCCTGACCGGAACCAAGAAGGGCTGCGACCACGGCCAGTGCGGCGCCTGCACCGTGCATGTCGACGGCGAGCGCGTGCTGGCCTGCCTGACGTTGGCCGCCCAAGCCGAAGGCCGCACCGTCACCACCATAGAGGGGCTTGCACGGGAGGGCGAAATGCATCCCGTGCAGGCTGCCTTCCTCGAACAGGACGCCTTCCAGTGCGGCTATTGCACGCCGGGCCAGATCATGTCGGCGGTCGCCTGCATTCGTGAGGGCCATGCTGGCTCCGACGACGAGATCCGCGAATACATGGCCGGCAATCTCTGCCGCTGCGGCGCCTATCCGCACATCGTCGCCGCTGTCCGCCAGGCAGCATTGGAGGCTGCATCATGAGGGATTTTTCCTATGTGCGCGCCAATTCGCTCGCTGCGGCACGCCAGGCGGCCGCCCTGCCCGGCGCCATGCTGCTCGCCGGCGGCACCACGCTGATCGACCTCGCCAAATGCGGCGTCGCCGAGCCCGAGACGCTGGTCGACATCACCCATCTCAAGGGGTTGGACAGGATCGAGATGAATGAACGCGGCGCCACCATCGGCGCGCTGGCCAGGATGAGCCGTGTCGCCGACCATGCCGACATCAAGATCCACTTCCCAGCCGTCTCC
>NZ_RZPQ01000647.1:0-3417 GCF_003999135.1 Mesorhizobium sp. M7A.F.Ca.CA.004.06.1.1
GGCCCTGGTGTCGCCGCCCTCGGAAACAGCAGACGCCCGATCAGCGCGAAGGCCTGTTGCGGACGCGGATGAATGAGAACGGCAACGCTTGCCGGCGCCTTGCCGGCAAATTCCGCCGGGCACAGGACCGCGGCTGCCCGCAGCGACGGCATCAGCGCGGAATTACGCTTGCCATCGACAAAGACGAGCGCATTCTCGCCGCCCTCGCTGGCAGGCGCGAGTGCTTCGATCGAAATATCGGAGTGGCCGGAATCGACGAGCACCGAGCCGGTCAGATTCGCGACTTCGCCCGCCGTATACCGGCGTGATGGCGCGAAGAACACCGGATCGGTCATTCCAGAAGCTATATCCAGCTAGGTCGGAACATTTCTCCCGGACCCTGAGGACCCGGGAGCATCGTTGGCCGCCGATCAGAAGCGGGTCGATATGCCGAAGTTGAATTCCTGCACGTCGTCGCGCGCTTCCTTCTTGACCGGGATCGCATAGTCGATACGGATCGGACCGAATGGCGATGCCCACATCAGGCCGAGGCCGACCGAGGCACGCAACTTCATGCCGACCGAGTCCTGAGTGACGCCAGCGGTGTCGACCTTGCTTCCATAGAGCGTTGCCGCGTCCGCGAAGACCGCGCCACGCAAGCCAAAGCTCTCCGGAATGACCGGGAGCGGGAACTGGGCCTCTGCCGACGCATTGAAATAGGTCGTGCCGCCGAGATGGTCGCCAGTAGCAGTATCGACAGGACCGATGCCGCCATAGGCGAAGCCACGGATCATGCGATCGGTGCTCTGGAACTGATCGAAAATCCGCAGACCATCGCTGCCGTATCCTTCAACATGGCCAGCGCCACCTGAAATGAGCCCGACCAGGTCGTACTGCTCCGACAGCGTCTGGTAGATGCTGCCGCGGCCCGTGACTTTCACGAACTTGGCATCACCACCGAGGCCTGCGACTTCCACGGTCGTGGTGGCATAGATACCCTCGTGCGGGCTCTTCATATCGTCGATGGTGTTGTAGACCAGCCCGAGGCTGACCGACGACTTGATCCAAGGGCTTTGTTCGATGCCGTCCAGGATAGCCGTGGAAACACTGCAACCGGGATCAGGAACCCCGTCGCCATTTGCATCGCAGCTGTCATCCAGCTCATATTTCTCTTGCGAGATGTTGTACGCCAACTGGGTCGAGATGCTGTCGGTGATCGGCAGACCGAAGCGCACCGTCGCACCCGTGGTATCGCTGTCGTAGTTGTCGTATTCCCTGGTCGACTTGAAGATGTCGAAGCCGGCGGCGATGCGCCGTCCGAGGAAATAAGGCTCGGTGAAGGACAGGCTGTAGTCGCGTGAATTCTTGCCGCCGCCCGCCGACAGCTTGATGAACTGGCCACGACCGAGGAAGTTGCGCTCGGTCACCGATCCTTCGACCGACGGACCGGCCGTGTCGCCACCGGTCGAATAACCAGCGCCCACCGAGAACTCGCCGGTCGATTTCTCGACCACATCGACCACCAGAACGACCTGGTCAGGCTGCGAGCCCGGCACGGTCGAGATGTCGACTTTCTCAAAGTAATTCAGGTTTTCCAGGCGCTTCTTCGCGCGCTGGATGAGCACCTGGTTGAAGGCGTCGCCTTCGCTGACATCGAACTCGCGGCGAATGACATAGTCACGCGTGCGATCGTTGCCGCGGATCTCGATGCGCTCGATATAGGCCTTGGTGCCCTGGTCGATCGTGTAGACGACCGAAATGGTGTGGTTCTCGAAATTCCGGTCGCCGCGCGGCGTGACCTGCGCGAAGGCATAGCCGGAACCGGCCACCTTCTCGGTCAGCGCGATGATGGAATCCTCGACGTTCTTGGCGTTGTAGACGTCACCCTTATGGGTCTCGATCACCGATTCCAGCGACTTGCCGTCGACTTCAGGGATCGAGCTCTCGACGCTGACATCACCGAACGTGTAGCGGTCGCCTTCCTGGACGGTGATGGTGACCGTGTACTTGTTCGTCGCGCTGTCGAGCTCGCCGACAGCAGACACGACCTGGAAGTCGGCATAGCCGTGATTGTAGTAGAAGCGGCGCAGCAGCTCCTCGTCCGCGCGCAGCTTGTCATCGTCATAGACGTCGTCGCGCAGGACGAAGGAAAGCCAGGACGAGCGCTTGGTATTGATGATATCCGCCAGGCGGCGGCTGGAATAGGCACTGTTGCCGACGAAATTGACCGCCGCGATCTGCGTGCGATCGCCTTCAACGATGTTGAAGACAACGTTTACGCGATTGTCGCCAAGCTGCATAACCTGCGTGGTCACGGTCACATCGTCACGACCAATGCGCCTGTATGCAGCCTTGACCGATTCCACGTCGGCATCGAGCGTCGCCTGCGAGAACGTTCCGCGCGGCTTCAGCTGCACCGCCGCCGCAAGTGCATTGTCCTTGAGCTTCTTGTTGTTCTGGAACAGCACCTGGTTGACCACCTGGTACTCGGCGACCTTGACCACCAGCGTCGAGCCGACCTGGTTGATCTGCACGTCCGAAAACAGGCCAGTTCCGAACAGTGCCTTGACCGCACCGTCGATATCGGAACTGGAGAAAGCCTTGCCCGGCTTGATGGTGATGTAATTGCGGATGGTCTCAGCGTCGATACGCTGGTTGCCGCTCACTTCCACTCTGCTGACGACAGCGGCTTCAGCCGCCGATGTGGCAACGAACTGCACTGCGAGCGCGCCTGGCACGACCATGGCCGCGGACAGGGTCACCGCGGACGCGGCGCTTAGAAACTTGGATGCTGCCTTCATCGGGCTTAATAACCTTTTCTCGTAGTCCCCACGGCGAGAAAACCGGACGTGCGGTAATTTCCCCTACCGTATTAACCGGATTTTCCCTACACGCAAGGCTTCTGGTTAATTTGTATTTACTTAACCCTGCGGCGTGGCTTTCGCGTCACTCATATCCCCTTGCATGGTAAACGGCGTCTCAACATCGTCCATGCAGAAGCCAAATTTCTTCATGATTTCAGCACCCAAACAGATCGTTCCAAAAAACGAACCCCATGAAGCACAGCACCAGAAGCAACCCGGCCCGATAGGCCATTTCCATCATCCGTTCCGACACCGGACGGCGAATGACAGCCTCCACCCCGTAGAACAAGAGGTGACCGCCGTCGAGGGGGGGAATCGGCAAAAGGTTCAGAATTCCGATGCCAACGGATAGCAGTGCAACCAGCTGCACCAGCCATTCGAATCCCAGTTTCGCAGCCCTGCCCGCCATGTCGGCGATCTTCACCGGACCGCCCAGCTGACATTTGTCTTCGCGCCCGACAACAAAGCGCTGCAGGAACTGGCCGGTGCGCTGGATGACGTGACCGGTTTCCTCGACCGCCGCCGCGACCGCTCCGACCGGCGTGTAGGTGATCAGCCTCGGCTGACCGAGTTC
>NZ_RZPQ01000648.1:0-3416 GCF_003999135.1 Mesorhizobium sp. M7A.F.Ca.CA.004.06.1.1
CGCGTCGATGGTGCGCAACTGGCCATAGATGACCCAAGGCTGGCGGCCTGCCTCGGTGGTCGTCCAGCCGGCGAGCACCGCGATGAAGCCGAGCGGCGTCGTCGCCATGGTGATCAGTTGGAACCAGCGTGTGTCGTAGAGGCGATGGCTCCAGCGCAGCGCCACGCCGGTGACGGCGGTGGCGAGAAGGATCAGCCCGATGCCGACCATGATGCGGAAGGCGAAGAAGACGATCGGCACATAGGGCTGGTCCTCGCGCGGCACCGCCTTCAGGCCCTCGACCTCGCCGTCCCAGGAATGGGTGAGATAGAGGCTGGCAAGATGCGGGATGTCGATCGCGTAGAGATTGCGCTGCTCCTCCATGCTGGGCCAGGCAATCACGGTCATCGCGGGTCCCTTGGTGGTGTCCCACAGCCCTTCCATCGCGGCGAGTTTTATCGGCTGATAGGCAAGCGTGTTGCGTCCGTGCAGGTCGCCCAGCAGGATCTGCGTCGGGGTGAGCACCAGCGCCATCCACATGGCCAGCGAGAAAGCGAGGCGGCTGGCCTCCACATGCTGCCTGCGCCAAAGATGGAAGGCAGAGACGCCGGCCACGACGAAGGAGCCGGTAATGAAACTGGCGCAGACCATGTGGGCGAGCCGGTAGGGGAAGGAAGGATTGAAGATGACCTGCCACCAGTCGACGACATGAAAAATGCCGTTGGCGTCGGCCACCGCGCCCTGCGGCGTCTGCATCCAACTGTTGGCGGCGAGGATCCAGGTGGCCGACGTCAGCGTGCCGCCCGCCACCATGCAGCAGGCGAAGAAATGCAGTCCCCTGCTGACCCGGTTCTGGCCGAACAGCACGATGCCGATGAAGCCGGCCTCGAGGAAGAAGGCGGTCAGCGCCTCGTACATGAAGAGCGGGCCGAGGACGTTGGAGACCGAGCGCGAGAAGCCCGCCCAGTTGGTGCCGATCTCGTAGCTCAGCACGAGGCCAGTGATGACGCCCATGCCGAAGGCCAGCGCGAAGATGGAAATCCAGAAGCGCATGAGATCGCGATAGACCTCGCGTCCGGTGCGCCACCAAAGGCCGCTCAGTAGCGCGACGAAGCAGGCGAGCCCGATCGTGACCGTCGGCCACAGGATGTGGAAGCCCATTGTGAAGGCGAACTGGAGTCGGGCAAGGATGACGGCATCCATGGTCAAGCCACCTCAACCTGGACCTGCGCCCGCACGATGCGGATCGGAATGCCCTTGTAGGAGGGTGTGAAACTCATTGGATCGTGGGCGTGAAGCGGCACCAGCGGATTGGTCTCTGGGTAATAGGCCGCGCAGCCGCCGGCCGGGAATGCATGGGCGACCAGCTTGAAATTGCGAACCACTCGCTCCACGCCGTCGTCTGAAACGGTGACTAGGTCGACGCGGTCGCCCGGCTTGAAGCCGCGCTTCTCGATTTCCTCGACGCTTATGAACAGCACGTCGCGTTGGCCGAACACGCCGCGATAGCGGTCTGAGAGTGAATAGAGCGTGGTATTGTACTGGTCATGGCTGCGCACGCTGGTGAGCCACAAAACGTCCGCATCGGATGCGTTATCCTCGCCGAGCCCATCGAACGGCATGAAGTTCGCCTTGCCGGTAGCCGTATTCCAAATACGCTCGCGCGCCGTCGAGGGGAGGTGGAAGCCGCCGGGTACGCGGATGCGAGCGTTGTAGCCCTCGAAAATCGGAAAGACGTCTTCGATGGCGTCGCGTATCAGGTCGTAGTCGGCGACGAAGATCTCCCAGTCCACAACTGAGCGCATCCCGAGGGTGGCGCGGGCCATGCCTGCAACGATCGCGGGCTCGCTCTTCAGGTGCTCGGAGGCAGGTTCGTTCATGCCGGTCGACGCGTGCACCATCGACATAGAGTCCTCGACGGTGATGGATTGCGGGCCTGCCGCCTGCAGGTCAACCTCCGTGCGGCCTAGGCAGGGCAGGATGAGCGCGTCGCGGCCATGGATGATGTGGCTGCGGTTAAGCTTGGTCGAGACGTGAACAGTGAGATCGAGACGGCGAAACGCCTCCTGCGTGACCTGCCAGTCTGGGATGGCAGCGACGATGTTGCCACCCATGCCGATGAAGACGCGCGCTTTTCCCTCGACCATGGCCTCCAGCGCGGTGACGACATTGTGTCCATGCTCAGCAGAGGGCTCGAAGCCAAAACGCTGTCCCAGCCGGCCGAGGAATTCAGGGGTCGGAATTTCGGTTATGCCGACGGTACGGTCGCCTTGGACGTTGGAATGGCCGCGCACCGGGCACAAGCCGGCGCCTTCCTTTCCGATATTTCCCTTGAGCAGGCAAAGATTGGCAAGCTGCTGGACGCTTTTCGCGCCGTGCCGGTGCTGGGTGATGCCCATGCCATAGACGACGATCGCCCTCTTCGCCTTCATATAGACATGGGCGGCTTCCTCGATCGCCGAGCGCGTGAGGCCCGATCGCCGCTCGATGTCTTCCCAGCATGTGGCCTTGAGGTCGGCGACGAGCGCCTCGATGCCGACGGTGTGGCCGCGGATAAAATCCCAGTCAAGGGCCTCGATCTGGTGTTCGGCGCGCAGCCGCTCATCCTCCTCGACTAGCACCTTCATCAAGCCCTTGAGCACTGCGATGTCGCCGCCGACCTTGACTTGGTGCAGGCGCGAGCTGATCGGGGTGGACGTCAGCGTCGTCATCTCGATCGGGCTCTGCGGCGCCTGAAAGCGCTCCAGCGCCCGCTCGCGGAACGGATTGAACGAAATAATGGTTGCGCCGCGTCGCGAGGCACTGCGCAGGCTGGTCATCATGCGCGGGCTGTTGGTGCCGGGGTTCTGGCCGAAGATGAAGATGCAGTCAGTCTTGTCGAAATCGTCCAGCAGCACCGTGCCCTTGCCGACGCCGAGCGACTGCGGCAAGCCGACGCTGGTAGCCTCGTGGCACATGTTGGAACAGTCGGGGAAGTTGTTGGTGCCGTATTCGCGCACAAAGAGCTGGTAGAGGAAGGCGGCCTCGTTGGAGGTGCGACCGGAGGTGTAGAACTCCGCCATATTCGGATTGGGAAGGGCGCCCAGATGCCGACCGATCATGGCGAAGGCGTCGTCCCAGTTCACCGACAAGTAGCGATCGCTGGCTTGGTCGTAGGCCATCGGATGAGTAAGCCGCCCGACCATTTCGAGTTCGTAGTCGCTCCATGTCGAAAGCTCGGTGACGGTGTGAGCTGCGAAGAACTCCGGCGTGCAGCGCTTCGCCGTCACCTCCCAGGCGACTGCCTTGCCGCCGTTCTCGCAGAATTCGAAGGGCGAGGTGTGTTTGGGATCTGGCCAAGCGCAGCCCGGGCAATCGAAGCCAAGCGGCTGGTTCATGCGCAGCAGCGTTGTCGCGCCCTTGATCGCAATATCCTGCTCGACCAGGTGCTCGCCGAG
>NZ_RZPQ01000649.1:0-3408 GCF_003999135.1 Mesorhizobium sp. M7A.F.Ca.CA.004.06.1.1
GTAGGGGAGTAGCCAGCCACTATTCACGTTCACAATTCCATCCCCATTCGCTATTCACTGCTCACCATTCCCCTATTCCCCTATTCCCTTACTCCCCTAGGATTGCCATCATGCAACTCAGTCTCGACCAGGCAAAAGGACTGTGCCGGATGGCGGCACTTGGCGCTGGCGCCAATGAGGAAGCGGCACAATCGCTCACTGCTTCGATCATATCAGCCGAGGCCGAAGGGCTTTCCTCGGTCGGTCTGTCGCATTTCATCGACTATCTCGAGGCGCTGGAAGCCGGACGCATCGACGGCAATGCCGACCCGGTGATCACCCGGCCGGCGCTTGCGGTCTATCTCTCCGATGCACGCCGGGGGCTGGCGCATACCGGCTTCGACCGCACTATCGACGACCTCGCCAAGGCGGCAAAGCTGTTCGGCGTCGCCATCTTCTCGCAGAAGAACGCCTATACATGCGGCGCGCTCGGCTATTTCACCGGAAGGCTGGCAACACTCGGGCTGGTGTCGTTCGCCGCCACCAACGGCCCGGCCGTACTTGCCGGCTCGGGCTCGGTCAAGCCAGTCTACTGCACCAACCCGATGTCGTTTGCCGCCCCCGCCGCCGACGGGGCGCCGCTGGTCATCGACCAGTCGTCGAGCGCCACCGCTTTCGTCAACATCCGCAAAGCGGCCGAGGAGGGCAAGACGATCCCTGAAGGCTGGGCGCTGGACGCCAGCGGCAACCCGACCACCGATCCCGCCGCCGCCATGAAGGGCGCAATGCTCGCCTTCGGCGGCCAGCGCGGCGCCAACATCGCGCTGATGGTCGAGGTGCTGGCGGCGGGCCTGTCGGGCGCCAACTGGTCGCTCGACGCGCCATGGTTCAGCGGCGGGCCGGACAGCCCCGGCACGGGACTATTCGTGCTTGCTATCGAACCCAAGCTGCTCGATCCGGATTTCGAGCAGCGGATGAAGGACCAGCTCGACCGGCTGCGGCGGCGCTTCGGTGTGCATGTGCCCGGTCGTGCCCGCGCAGAGGCCGCCGAGAAGGCGCAAGCGCGGGGCATCACGGCATCCAAGGCGGTGGTGCAGCGCATTTCCGAATTCGCCGCACGCTATTCTTCCTGAATAGTTTTTTATATCAAATAGTTATCTGAAATCTGCCCGCCGCAGGCGCGGCGCGGTGCGATTTTCTTTGCGCGCTGCTGAACCTTTCCGCGCCTTGCTGCGACCCAGCTTTGTCCAGGGCAAGGCGAGCTTGCCCGATCCACACCGGGGGAAGCAGCAAACCGAAATCGAAAGCCTGCATCACGCGAAGGCCGGTCCTTCGCGCCTCGGAAACCTCAACCCAAATCAAAGGAAATTGTCATGACCAACACCAAGATCACCATGCTGACCGCCGTCCTTCTGCTCGGCTCGTTCATGGGTGCCACACAGGCAGCCACCCTGAAGGCCGCGCCGGCCAAGCCGACCAGCCCGGGTGTCATCGCCGCCCCGAGCGGCGGCGCCACCGAAGACCATTACTGCAAGAACGGCCATGCAAAATTCGCCAATTGCAGCGCCGATTTCGTCGCCGCCTGCAAGAAGGTTGGTGGCACCATGTCGGATGTTCAGGGCTGGGGTGGGCGTACTTGCTTCACGCCCTCCTGATACCGTCTCAGGTCAGGCCGCTCCGTCGGCCCCTGACTTCGCATGGATGTCACCCGGAAAACCCCGCTTCGGCGGGGTTTTCTGCGTTTTGACGCACAATGAATAAAACATTCTTGTTTTGGTCAACTTTTGTTTATTTGACTTCGGCCGACCCGACCGGCCGTTTGCGCTGATTGAGCAAAACAGAGGAGCTATAATGTCGGCAAGCACGGACAACCCCCGCAACGCCCTTGTCATCCCGGTCCTTGGCAGGTTTTACGCGGCTCTGCACGATGGTGCCGAAACCGTTCTTCGCGTCGTCGCCGGCGGGTTTTTCGCCATCCATGGTTCGCAGAAGATCACCAATCCTTTCGGCGCTGCCGAGATGGTCGAGGGTCTCGGTTTCTATCCGGGCGCGTTGTGGTCGTTGCTTCTGGCCTGCACTGAATTCTTCGGCGGCATCTTCATTGCCATCGGGTTTTTGACGCGGCCGGCCGCCTTTGCCGGCCTGTTCGTGCTGCTGGTCACGGTCTGGTTCCACTGGGTCACGATGGACCAAGGCTATTCGGGCGCGGAAAAGTCGCTGCTTTGGGCGGCGATCCTGCTCTTCTTCGTCATTCGCGGCGGCAACCGCCATTCGGTCGACGCCCGTATGGGCAAAGCGTTCTGACAGGCTGATAGCGACGACGCGTCGCCCTTTGCCTTTGGCACGAAACGGATTATGAAACGGCTTCAGCCAAGCTTGCGAGCGCCGGAGCCAGCCATGACCGAAATCCTGCAGACCCCAAAGCTCGTCGTCGTCTTTGGCGGGTCAGGCTTTGTCGGCCGCCATGTCGTGCGCGCGTTGGCCAAGCGCGGCTATCGCATCCGGGTCGCCTGCCGGCGGCCCGATCTTGCCGGCCATTTGCAGCCGCTTGGCAATGTCGGCCAGATCCAGCCGGTGCAGGCCAATGTGCGCGTGCGCTGGTCGGTAGACCGCGCCGTGCAGGGCGCCGACCACGTCGTCAATCTGGTCGCCATCCTGCATGAGAGCGGCCGGCAGAAATTCTCCGCCGTGCACGAGTTCGGCGCCCGCGCAGTGGCCGAGGCCGCACGCTCGGTCGGCGCCGGCCTGACCCACATTTCTGCGCTTGGCGCCGATCTGGACTCCGAATCAGACTACGCGCGCACCAAGGCGCTTGGCGAAAAGGCTGTGCTGGAGACGATCAAGGACGCCGTGATCTTCCGGCCGTCGATCAATTTCGGACCCGAAGACGGCTTCTTCAACCGCTTCGCCAACATGGCGCGCTATTCGCCGGTGCTGCCGCTGATCGGCGGCGGCCAGACCAAGTTCCAGCCGGTCTATGTCGGCGACGTGGCCGAAGCGGTGGCGCGCTCGGTCGACGGCAAGGTGGATGGCGGCCAGATCTATGAACTTGGTGGACCGAAGGTGCTCACCTTCAAGCAGTGCATGGAAGAGCTGCTCGACGTGATCGAGCGCAAGCGGCTGCTGGTGCCGGTGCCGTGGTGGGTGGCCAACATCCAGGCCTCGATCCTCGGTCTGTTGCCCAATCCGCTGCTGACCAAGGACCAGGTGACGCAGTTGCGCGAGCACAACATCGTTTCGGACGCCGCCAACAAGACCAACAGGACGCTTGCAGGGCTCGGCATCCAGCCGCAATCGATCGCGACGATCCTGCCCAGCTATCTCTGGCGCTACCGCGCCGCCGGCCAGTTCCAGCAACGCAAGCCTGCTGCTTAATTTATCACAACCGTCTGAAGCTGTGTCTCATGCCTGTCGCGGCGTGACCCGCAT
>NZ_RZPQ01000064.1:0-15019 GCF_003999135.1 Mesorhizobium sp. M7A.F.Ca.CA.004.06.1.1
TTCCCCGGTTATTGTGTGCGAAGATGCCGACCTGGCAACGGCGATACCGGCTATTTCGGAATACAAATTCGAGTGCGCGGGCCAGAGTTGCAATGCGCCCAGCAGGATTCTTGTCGCCCGATCCCGCTATGAGGAATTCCTGTTCCGGATGACGCAGGCGGTCCGAAAAATCAGGATCGGTCCACCGGATGACCCTGCAACGCAGATGGGTCCCATGGCAAACGCGCGGCGAATCGAGGCCATGCAACGCCTGACCAAAGATGCGGTAGAGGGCGGCGCCCAAATCGAGACCGGTGGCACCCCCCTTGACCGACCGGGGTTTTACTGGCCGCCAACCATCCTGACTGGCGTACCGAAGGAAGCGAGAGTGCTTCATGAAGAGCCGTTCGGACCAATTCTCACCGTGGCTCCTTTCGATACGATCGAAGAGGCGATCGATGAAGCCAACGCCACGGAGTACGGTCTGGCCGCCTACTTGTTTACTGGCGCGGCCGATACGCAACAGAGGCTTGTGGGCGGTCTTTCTGCGGGCGCTGTTAGTGTGAATTACCTGAAAGGGGTTTCCGCTGATGCCCCTTATGGAGGAGTCAAGCAAAGCGGCTATGGATATGAAGGCGGCGAGCAGGGGGTGCGAAGCTTCCAGATTCTGAAAATGGTCAATGGCCTCGGTTCAATTGGATAAAATCCGGTGGGAAACAGAACACGGACCATGGCCGGTAGCGACATCACAAGGAGCGTCGCCGACGCCCTTCAGTACATCTCGTACTATCATCCTCCAGATTATATCCGGTCTCTTTCTCACGCATACACGCGAGAACAGAGCCCGTCGGCGAAGAATGCCATAGGTCAGATTCTGCTGAACTCCCGCATGGCGGCCTTTGGGCGGCGCCCGATTTGTCAGGACACCGGACTTGTGGTTGTCTTCGCAAAGGTCGGCATGGATGCCCGCATTAAGTCAACGGCCAGTTTCGCTGATCTTGTGAATGAGGGCGTACGTCAAGCCTATCTCGATCCGGACAATCCCCTTCGGGCATCGATCGTTGCGGATCCCCTCGCTAGACGGGTCAACACCCGAGACAACACGCCGGCAGTTGTCCATGTCGACCTGGTGCAAGGTAACCAGATTGAGATCACCATCGCCGCGAAAGGCGGCGGGTCGGAGAACAAGGCACGTTTTACCACCCTCAATCCCACCGCCTCCGTTGCCGACTGGGTGGTCAATACCGTTTCGACCCTTGGCAGCGGGTGGTGTCCACCTGGACTGATCTCTGTCGGCATCGGTGGTAGCGCTGAAAAGGCGATGCTGCTGGCCAAGGAGGCCATGAACGAGCCCATCGATATGGCGGAACTGATCGCAAGGGGGGCGTCAAGCGCAGAGGAGGGGCTGCGGATTGAGCTTTATGAGCGGATCAACGCGCTTGGTATCGGCGCCCAAGGCCTTGGTGGTCTGACGACAGTCGTTGACGTCAAGGTTGCGACCTATCCTACTCATGCAGCGTCCAAGCCTGTGGCGCTCATCCCGCAATGCGCCGCCAACCGGCACCTGAAGTTTACTTTGGACGGCTCTGGACCCATCAGCCTCCAGCCGCCCGATTTGCGCGAATGGCCCGACATCGGAGCCGACGAATTGAACCCAGCCGGCGTCCGGCGGGTCAATTTAGATACGCTGACGAAGGAAGAGACGGCATCGTGGCGCTGCGGTGAAACGCTCCTGCTGTCTGGAAAGATGCTGACGGGCCGTGACGCTGCCCACAAACGAATGGTCGAACTGATCGATGCCGGCAAGCCGCTTCCAGTCGATCTGCGGGGACGCGTGATCTACTACGTCGGTCCCGTCCGGGCAGCGAGAAATGAGATCGTTGGACCCGCCGGTCCAACAACCTCCAGCCGCTTGGACGATTTTACGGACAAGGTGCTCGCCGAAACCGGCCTTTTCGCGATGGTGGGCAAAGCGGAGAGGGGACCGGCGGCCATCGCCTCGATTGTAAGACACAAAACGCCATACCTTGCTGCAGTGGGTGGCGCTGCGTACCTGATCTCAAAATCGATTAAGGCGGCGCGGATCGTTGCCTTTGAAGACCTGGGCATGGAAGCCATCTATGAATTCGATGTGCAGGACATGCCTGTTATCATGGCCGTCGATGTTGAGGGAAACTCCATTCACAATTCCGGGCCTCTTGAGTGGCGTAAGCGTATGGCGGCCGACAGCATCGCACGCAACATCGGCGTTTGAGTCTTTCCGTTGGGCGATTTCGGCCAGACTCCCGCGCCAAATTGTCGGGCAAGCCGTAAGACGAGCGGCATTTGCGGTGCCATGCGCCTCGGCGGGCCGGACGAGCAAGGCCTTCAATTCACTCCAATAGCTGAATGTGCCAGTGAATACTGCATTGAATATGCCGTACACGCGATCGAGGCTCGAATGACGTCGCGGCGTCTATCAAGTACGGCAGCGGAGTTCAGTAAATGGGTTATCTATTTATCAGGAGGTCTCCGCCGCGGCCGGCTATCCTCTCCAGCTGCATCATTGCCCCGTTAGGCGTCGGGGCGATAGCCAAACTACTTCTGCAGCTTTTCTCAGCTGATCGCTCTCCCTCAGCTGATTTTCGTACCCATTCTGGCACATCTCGGGCCTGGAACGGATGCCTTCCACTGCTACATTCGCTCGTTTCAATTGATGATAGAATTGATCGGCACACAACGCGATGTCGATCGCTGCTTGAGAGCATAGGTTATGAAGTCGAAACCCGATCCCGTGCAACTCGACAGTTGGGACGTCCGGATTCTCTCCGAAGTTCAGGCAGACGGTCGGATTTCAAAAAGTGAGCTTGCAAAACGAGTTCATCTTTCGGCGTCCGCCTGTTCGGAGCGGCTCCGAGCACTCAAGGCCGCAGGGATTATTGAGGGATTTTATGCGCGACTGAGTCCTGCCCTCATCGGCGGCATGATCTTTGTGATGGTGGAGGTCGTGCTGGATCGTCATCGTCTTGAGGACCAACGACTCTTCGAAACTGCAATCCAAGAGATTCCGGAAATCCTGGACTGCTGGGCAATTGGGGGGCGCGTGGATTATCTGATGCGGGTCGCATCTCGTTCTATGGCCGCCTATCAGGATTTCATGGAGGGACTGCTGCAGGCAGGCTTGGGGATTGATCAATACTATAGCCTTGTCGTCACGAAACCAGTGAAGTCCAATTCACCGATACCTTTGTCCGCCCTGAGGCAACGGTGAAACCGAAAGTTTAAGTTTCAACGGTGTTTGGCACGGATCCCGTAGATTCGTCGGCAAAAGGCGCCCATTCCGACGAAACTCAAGGGACATTTGCGGTATAGTAATTGCTGGAAAAACGTGGCCGAGCGCTATGATGGCGAGGAAGTACGATGCGCTTGAGCAATCTGGAACCGATCATTCCAGGAGACGGATCGAAGCAGCCATCGGACGCACTTGGCCAGCACGGTTACGGCGAGAAGCCAAACCGGATCGTGCCTGGTTGAGGAGGCGTCCATATCTAAGATGCGAAGTGCCGAAAAATGCCTCTACCGCTACTTCAAGGGGGGAACTTTCGCCCTGGATTGGCGATCAGTGGCGATTGAGCTTAGTCGCGGTCAGCGCATCCGTGTAGGGGGCGAATCTACAGCGAGGGTTTGGCAAGCCGACGGGTAGCGGGAGTGCAAGCTGGCCCGCTCGGCCTTGGCGACCAACCCGGCCCTCGACGCCTGCGGACATTCGGAGATCGCTCCATCGCGTTTTTACGTCCTAAGTTCGTTGCTGATCGAGATTAGGAGATCGTCTGTCCTGTTTGACATTGCTGGTCTCCGCAGCCTTCTAAGCGAAGAGCATGGCTGTGCCGGGGTCGCGTAGGTGGGTGACAAGGCCGGTCACTCCTGCCACCCGACGTGGTCTTTGAGAAGGTGGAGGTTGCGCTACCGGCTGGAGAGCATGGTGCCAGTTTTCACAAGACAAGGGTCGCTTAATCGAATGGGCGTCAAGTTCATAGATTGCGAACAGATCATGGGGGGATTTGAATAGTGCTACTGACCGAGGCAGAGCTGAAAAGAGTTGCGAATGCCAGTCGAGGGCATAGAGCCGCATCGATCGTTCTAAAGGAAGAGACGGCCGCAGCTACAGCCAGATCGTCATTCGACGTTTTTCTGTCACATTCTTTCAAGGACGCAGAGATCGTTCTCGGTGTGAAGCGAATTTTCGAGGAGCTTGGGTTCACTGCTTACGTAGATTGGGTCGAAGATTCACAACTGGACCGCACAAAAGTCTCCTCGGCCACCGCCGAGTTGCTGCGGACCCGTATGAGGCAGTCAAAGACGCTAATCTATGTGCATTCAAACAATTCTCCAGGATGCAGATGGATGCCTTGGGAGCTTGGCTTTTTCGATGGGTTTCGGACCGCGGTAGCGGTTCTGCCCGTGGCAAAAAATTCTTCGGAAACATTCTCCGGGCAAGAATTTTTGGGCCTATACCCTTACATTGATGGGACAGGACCTGCATTCCTGTTTATGAACAGAGGGACCGCGCCTCGCCCAAGAATAGGCTCTGTAAGCTCGACTGCTAACCTCACGTTCGCCAAATCCTGGCTTAAAGAATTTACCGCCACAAAATAGACTGGTGTGCTTCAAAAATGAAATATCCTGGACTCTATAATAGCGCCGACGTGGCATCCAACGAGCAGCAGGCGACGTTTCTGCGCCTGATCCGGGCAGAGTACGTTCTTCTTTTTTTAGCGTCGGTGCTCTCTTTGGACTTGTCGCCATCAAAAGCCTATTTCGGTGTCTATGCTGCGGTATTTCTTTGCTCAATGGGAGTCCTCATTTTCCGGTCGGTCACAAAGCCCGAGCAGGTCTGGTATCAGGCTCGAGCTCTGGCAGAGTCGGTGAAGACATTGACTTGGCGCTTCGCGATGCGAGCACAGCCGTTCGATGACGCGCGCGCCGCTGACGCCAGAGCTGATTTTCGAAAGCTCATAGAAGGTATCCTTGATAGCAATCGTCACCTTGGTAGCGCGTTGAGCGGCACCGATTCAGCATCCCCCCAAACAACCGACCAGATGATGTCGATAAGGGACTCCCCGCTAAAAGAAAGAAAAGACCTGTATCTGCAGAGACGAATCTGCGACCAACGGAAGTGGTACGAGAAGAAGGCGCGCTCGAACAAGAGGTCCGCGAAAGTCTGGATGGGCCTCGGTATTTTTGCATACGCTCTGGGATTCTCGTTCATCGTAGTACGCATCGCTGACCCCGCGATGCCAGGCTGGCCGACCGAGCCGCTAATTGTCATCGCCGCCTCGCTTATCGGGTGGACCCAGATCAAGAAATTTAACGAATTGGCATCGGCTTACACGTTGACAGCTCACGAGATCGGCTTGACTGCCGACCTTATTACGGACGCCAACTCGGATGAGGCATTCTCCGCCGCGGTGAACGAAGCCGAACTGGCTTTCTCACGGGAGCACACCCAGTGGGTTGCTCGTCAAAACAACTAAGAGACAACAATGGCATACAGCGATCCGACCTATGTAATATTTGACGGCGATGAAGACGCTTGGGCATACCGCTTTATGAAAGGGTGGAACGCCAGCGAGAATGTGAGTTTTGAATTCGCGAACGCTCACGATCTGGACAATATGACGAGCCGAGCACAGGACGAAGATTATGTTAAACGCAATCTTCGCAACAGAATGAATGGATCGAGCCAGGTACTTGTCCTGATCGGTGAGAAGACGAAAAACCTTTTTCGCTTCGTGCGCTGGGAAATGGAATTGGCTCTTGATCTAGGTCTGCCGATAATCGCAGCAAACCTTAACGGCTCGCGGCAACAAGATGTGAGCTGTCCGCCTATCATCAGGGACAAATGTGTTGTGCACGTGCCGTTCAAGATGAAGGCCATCAAGCACGCGCTAGCCAATTGGCCGAGCGAATTTCATCGGCTTTCAAACGCTCAGCGTGGCGATGGCGCCAGGAGCTATGGCGAAAGCACCTATCGCGATCTCGGCTTATAATCGCCCACCTAAAAGCACTTAGCCGCCCAAACATCCTCGCCATCCGCTGGCGGCGACTAGCCTTAGCAACGTCCGCCAACGTGTTCCGAGCTTGCCGAGCGATGATAAGAAGAGACGTCCGATTTGCTGAGTTTGGCTGAAAGCTGCAGGTCATGTGCAACCTATTAGAGGAGCCCCGCTCGAAGCGTCGGATCGTCAGACAAGATCACGTCGCGCGAGGGCGCTGGTTTCGCGAGGAAAAGGAGCGGCTGTTCGACGTTTGAGGCTTGATCCAGCGTTTCGAGACTGCACGAGCGGCCAGCATTGATGGAGGCATGCTGCCGCCTTCTGCGAGCCGCAGCTCGGCTCGCCCTGCGCAGCAAACCACGAATTTGCGATCGCAAGAAAGGCAACACGCTGACGATAGAACTTGGCGGCGCTGGTCGGCTGCGAATCAAGATGTCGATGGCAAGGAGCTCTCGCCGCGCGTCTTTGCCGGGCCGAACCTTCTGGCTATGCTCCTTGGAGAAGTCTGCCGAGCACCAGCCGCCGCACCGCCAAAGCGATCAATATGCGCGAGGGCACGACCTCAGCCTCTCAGCGCTGGCCAACCAGGTTGGAGCCTGTGCCGCGGCACGGAACCCGCTGCCTGCTGATCGAGGCGAATGTGCTTTGCCCCTGATCACCTGCATTACCACCCTTGGGAAGGGCAAGACCGATCCGGACCGTCAGAATGTAAGGGATGACCGGCAGTTCGGCGGAACATGGCCGCCGGCGCTCTATCGTGCCTCGCGCGGCCGGCGGGAACAGCGTCCCGAGCGCTATTCATCCGTCAATATCGCCCGCTAATCGGGCACTATGCTGGGCGCATGCGCGTCGTAAGCTGTTCGTGTTTGCAGGACGCGCCCCCGACCCTCGGCTAAGGCGAAGGTGACGCCTTAGTTTTCACGGCAATTCGGGCCGATCCCGCGAATTCCACGGCGAATAACCTGCATTCCCGAGAAACTCAAGGGACGTTTCCGGTATGCTATTTGCTAAACAGGTGGCTGGCCGAGTGCCCTCCGCCAATTTATCGCGAGGAGAGGGACATGCGCTTGAGCAATCTGGGAACCGAGCAACTCCGGGAGAAGGATAGAAGCTTCGTCTTCCATCCTTCTACGCATTTGGCCAAGCACAGCCGAGGCGAAACGCCAAATAGGATTATGGCCGGTGCGGAAGGCGTCTATATCTGGGACACCGAAGGCCGAAGAAGCCTCGACGGTTTCGGAGGACTCTACTGCGTCAACATGGGATATGGATGCACGGAGATCGCCGAGGCCATTGCCAGGCAAGCACACGAATTGCCGTTCGCACACGTCTATGCCAGCCAAGGTACGGAGCCGGTCGCCCTGTTGGCAGAGGCCGTGGTCGAGTATTTCGGTCAGAACATGCGAAGGGTCTATTTCGGCCTCTCCGGTTCCGATGCCAACGAAACCAACATCAAGCTGGTCTGGTACTATAATAACATTCTTGGCCGGCCCGAAAAGAAAAAGATCATCTCGCGAAATCGCGGCTATCACGGGTCTGGATTGGTCACGGGTAGCCTAACTGGCCTTCCCTTCTTTCACAATTTCTTCGACCTGCCTCTGGATTTGGTGCGCCATACAACCACGCCGCACTATTACCGCCAGGCGCGTGTCGAGGAGAGCGAGGAAGCGTTCTCCCGGCGCTGTGCCGATGAGCTTGAAGCCTTGATCCTGGCCGAAGGACCGGAAACGGTTGCAGCTTTTATCGGAGAGCCGGTACTTGGGACAGGAGGTATTGTGCCGCCCCCCAAAGGGTACTGGACGTCCATTCAAGCGGTGCTCGACAAATACGATATCCTTCTAATCGCGGATGAAGTGGTCTGCGGCTTCGCGCGAACCGGCGAGAAGTTCGGTTCCCACCTGTATAACATGCGTCCGGATTTCGTGACCATCGCAAAGGGTTTGAGTTCCGCCTACCTCCCCATCTCCGGGTCAATCATTGGCGACCGTGTCTGGTCGGTTTTGGAACAAGGAACTGAGAAGCACGGCGCACTCGGCCACGGCTGGACATATTCGGGGCACACGCTTTGTGCCGCAGCCGCGCTCGCCAATATTCGACTGCTTAAAGAAAAAAATATTTTGGAGCATGTCCGCGATGTTGGACCGTATTGGCAAGACCGGATGAAGGCCGAGCTGGCGGGACATCCCATCGTTGGTGAAGTTCGCGGAGTGGGTATCCTGTCGGCCGTAGAGATGATGCGGGACCCAAAACAAAGGATACCATTCGAACCCGACCTTCAGGTCGGGGTGCGCACTGCAGCTGCTCTGTTTGAGAATGGTGTCATCGGACGGGCCATGCCGCATGGCGACATCCTCGGTTATGCACCCCCCCTGATCATTACCCGAAAAGAGATCGACATCATTGTCGACGCGACGGTAAAGTCGGTCGATACCACCTATCGCGCGCTGAAGGCGGAGGGTGCCGTATGATTTTGCGATCGCGAAGGAGCGAGTCCGGAGGCAGGCATGTCCCTGCGCGCTACTGCGCCGAGCAGACCCAAAACTGTTGAATTCCAGATATCTGATCTTGAGCATGCTCCGGGCTATTTCAGTCACGATTTGTAACCGAATCAGTTCTGCCGCCGCTGTCCTGTTGCCCAACGACCAGGACCTCTGTGCGGCGCGCCCTGCGGGTGTACCTCCCCGCCGGCAGGGCGCCCTTTTTGACCCACGTAATCAGTATCATTATGGCCCGTGCGGAATCGAGGGTCTGGTAAAGGTCATCTGCACGTTCCGATGCAGATTGAGCTTAGACGTGCCCTTTACATCATTGCAGCGGGCCACGGTCGTCGGTTCCAAAGTGCGGCAATGCCGAAGGTTATCTTCCTTCACATCACAAAGAACAGAATAATAATTGCGGTGTATTTTATCACATCAGGTATATAAAAGGACGATACTTACACACCACCCCGTTCACAAGGAAAGGCATTTTAATATTGTTGAGACGATTTGCCTATCAAAGAAAAGAAAGCATCGCAACACTTCTTTGCGGATCACGGCGCCCCGGGTGGGGGATGAGCGGCTATCCGAATTGTTATGCTAATGCCGACCCAAATTCCTGCAAAAGCTGGGGTCAATGATGGCTTTTGGTCAGCGCAGGATGATTTCTCCTGATTTGGTCGGTGCAGGGGCGGTCATGACTTAATGCATGGCAGCATTCTGGAGCCCGGTCAGCCCAGCGACGCCCGCGAATTCAATCGCGTTTGTCGGACATACACGACGCAGCCGGAAGGCGTGCAGAAAGAGGAAGAATCGAGCGCGACGATGACGAGGGACATGCCACTTGTTTTCGAGACATTCCTTGAAAGACTGTCACAGAGTATGGATGAGGCAGATTTCCGGGATGCCATGGCTGAGGCGGCCGGACGACTTGACCTAATCTTCTTTGCCTACCTCTCCTTGCCAGCACGGCCTTCCGGCAAACCGAGGTTAATTTCGAACTATCCAACCCGCTGGACCAGACAGTATCTGGAAAATCAGTATGAGAAACTCGATCCTGTGGTCTTGCGTGCTCGAAATGGCGGCTGCCCGTTTCACTGGGGATCGAATTTGGGAGGCGATAAAATGTCGCCGGCTCAACAGCAGCTATTCGATGAGGCGGCTCAATTCAGCATCTGCTGCGGTTTGACGATCCCAATTGTCGATCTCCGCGGCCGCACCGCTGCGGTTACTTTTGCCGCCGATGAGCCTCGTCCAGTATTTCTTCGGGTCGCTGAGCGGTACGAACAAGCTCTTCAACTGATGGCGGCCTGCTTTCATCGTTGCGTTCGCCGCAAATTGCCGAGCGATCGAACAGTGGACGGGATTTCGCTGACATCCCGCGAATATGAGTGCCTGAGGTGGGCAGCGCGGGGTAATTCAGCCTGGGTGACCGGCCGCATCTTGGGTATCAAGCCACGCACGATCGCTTTTCATTTGGACAATGCCAAGAAGAAGCTAGGCGTGCGAACCCAAAATCAGGCTATAGCCCTTTTGGGGTCCGAAGGGTCCTCAATTCTCTGAGAAGCTTTTTGATCCCCTTGTGCTCGGGCCATTCGATCGCGCGCTTTGTATCGAGCGTTGACTGGATGCCGAGATCTTCTGTTCCGCCGGCTCGGGCGATGCAGCCGTATTCTTCCAGTCCGCGCCGGTGATCATAGTCTATGGGTGCTCGAGCGGGTGTTTCGTCGCTGACGAGCTAGTCGTGCGGTTATATAGTTTCCGAGGATGGCCCGCTTGCATACCTGCCTGCCGGTAATCTCTAACCCTTGACTTAGGGCGATGGCTATCGGTTATGCGGCTTGAAAGCGAAGAGGTGGACCCTTCGTCGAGCGCCGGTACGATATGGAGTGCTGCTCCGGGCTAATACCCATCCAGACAGAGCGGAACCTTCTATCACGTCAGACGCTCGGACAATTGCCAAAACCCGATTCCTGGGAACTGAATTGTGCTCGCCACCGGGTCCATTTTGCCGGCGCGTCTGTGGTGCAGGCCCCGATCAGCCTGACCAATGGCACAGGAACTGCCTGCTTCTATGACCGAGCACTGCGAATTTGTCAGCTGGCGAACAATTCCTTGTAGCCGCTCGTCACCATCCAGTTCGCACGGTCGAGATGACTACGAAGCGCCTTCCTGGCGCGCTCCGGTTCAAGTGCCGGATCAATGCCGAGGATCAGTTGGGCCATTTCCTCTTCGGGCGCCTCATCGGCTGAGGCGTCCAGGAGCCTCATATAGATGGTAAAGTGCACCCTGTCGTAGGCGGTAAGACGGTCAGACCAAGGGACTTCGTCGAGCAGTGTTGAGCTTTGAGTCCTATCTGTTCCCGTTGATCGATTCATGTCTGCCGCGAACCTCGCATGTTGATCGCTGGATCCAAGGCAGAATATCCCAAAATGGGATAATCCGAAACGGGGATTAGTCGCTGAGCCGGTCTCTACCTGACCGGTTCACCTAAATGCCCAAATCTCTTCGATCTCCCCGCCACCAGCGGTTTCTGGCCCAGTTGATCTCACTGCGCAATGTCAAAGGGCTGACGCAGGCGCAGGTGGCTGAGAAGCTTGGTCGTCCGCAATCTTTCGTGGCGAAATATGAGGGTGGCGAGCGGCGTCTCGATATCATTGAGTTTCTCGACGTAACTGCGGCCCTCGATGCTGATCCGTGTGAGATTCTGTTGAGCCTGCGCACGTAGTGGGCGCCCGCGCCCATCACCGCGCGTGCCGTGTGCCGGTGGGTCGAGCCCCGCTTTTCTTGGCTCTGGCGTCTCGACCATTCCGCTGCGCCTCCTAGCGCGTCGTTAGACTCTCGCAATTCGCTCTATTTGTGCCTTTCCCAGCAGGTGGCGCCGCATCCTTCTAGGCCCGCCGCGGCGTCCCGCAACCCTTAGCCAGCTGTGAGCTTTCAGTAGGTTGTCCATCCGGCCCTTCGGATGCGGTGCGGCTCAGACGGACCCGTTCCTGTCATGATTCGCCGACGCACCCATTCCTGGGAAGCAGCCATTGGCGAGCGGAGGACAAAATGATGAGACAGCGAAGCGCTGGGCCATCCGCGCTGTGGTGATACGTCGATGCATGGTGTTACGCGACTTCGTTGCTTGAAGCGAAGCGACCGCACCGCCCATTTCGTCAACTGGCGAACAAATCCTTGTAGCCGCCCGTCACCACCCAGTTTGCACGGTCGAGATGACTGCGAAGAACGTTGCGTGCGCGCTCAGGTTCGCGTGCCGGATCAATGCCGAGGATCACTTTGGCCATTTCCTCTTCAGTGGCGTTGTCTGCCGAGGCGTCCAGGAGCCTCATATAGGTTGTAAAGTGGTCCTTGTCGTAGGCTGTAATGCGGTCCGACCAGGGGACCTCGTCGGCGAACGGCGTGTTCGATCTGGGCTGCAACATCGCTAATTCTATCTCCGGCCAATGGACCCGCGAAGCCCTGTGCCTGCTAAAATGTGGATTACATATTATAGTTGATAAACTCAAGCCGCCTGATCCGCTGGCTTGCGTGCATGGATATGCGCAAGTTGGTCGGACGAAATGTGCAGAGGATCAGGCAAAGGAAGCGCCTGACGCAGGAGCAGCTTGCGGAGATTTCCGGGTTCAGTCAGCAGTACATCAGCGGCTTGGAGAAAGGCCGAAGAAATCCGACAATTATCACGATCTATGAACTGGCATTGGCCCTCGGCGTCAGCCACATGGATCTGGTTCGGCCCGACAAACAGGGCTGATGCACCCGCCCTCCAAGTAGCTGGCGGCCTGATGGCGCGCGCCGGGTGCTTGTGAACCCACGCTTTTCTTAGGTCCCCCGGCAGCCCCTGCCATTTAGCTCGCCCTCGCGCGGGCGCACCCTATTGGACAGTCGGACGCTGCGTTTTTGTCAGCTTTCCTGGGACGTGGGGTGGTCGGCATTCCCTTTTAGGCCCGCCGCGGCCTGCCGCAACCTTCGCTCTCGCTTCAGGTCCTTCTCTTGTTTACGGTCCTTCGGATGCAGTCCGCCTCTTTCAGCGGGCCTAATCGCTTTCTGTTGCCCGCCCCACGGGGACAGGCACGCGAGACTAGTATGGAGCGTTGCGGTTAGCGCGCGAACAGCAAAGGAACCGAAAAAACCGGCAACTGTCGCAGTATGGCTGAACCAGCCATCGTGTCGGCATCTAGGAGCCGCGTGTTCGCCTTGCGCTGACACGAAGCTCAGACATGACGTCCGGGAGACGATGCTGGCAAATAGTCTGGCTGAAGCATTCCACCCACAATACCAAAGCCCGTCCCGATTCAAAGCGCTTCTGAGCACTCCATCTCAGGCGCGGGGCCAGCTGGCCAGTTCACCTTCTTGGTCCGCCGGAAGAGAGCCCCGCCCTCTCGACAATCGGCTTCATGAGGTCTCGCCCTGCAGTGTCGACCGTAAAAAAGGGCGCGCGAGGCGCCCTTCATTTAAACCGGCAGTCGGGAAGCAGACTTCACTCTGATATTCAAAAGCGGTAGGTGACACCTGCGCCTATCAGCCAGGGATCGAGCTCCGCCTTCCCCGTCAGCTTCGCGCCGGCCACCGTGACGTCGAAGTCCGGCTTCAGGAAAAGCTTCTTCACGTCGAAGTTGAGGCCCCAGTGCTGGTCCACCATGTAGTCGAATCCGACCTGCAGCGCCGTGCCGAACGTGTTCTTCACCTTGAGAGCATCAGCGCTGCCAGTGTCCTGGTTGTAGAAGATCGTGTAGTTCACGCCGGCGCCGACATAAGGCTTGAACGCGCCGAGATCGGTAAAATGGTACTGCAACGTGAGCGTCGGCGGCAGCAGCCAAACTTTGCCGATGTTGCCCAATCCTCCGATCGTCCCTTGGCCCGCGATGTTGGCATAAGTGGTACCGAGTATGAGTTCGGCGGCGATGTTGTCGGTGAAGAAATACGAGATATCGAGTTCCGGCGTCACCGTGTCCGAATACGAAAGACCGGAGCCGGGAAGCGTATCAACGTAGCCCAGATCTTTCGTAACGACGCCCAACGCCCGCAGGCGGACCTGCCAAGGGATTGGCGCTTCGGTGACCGAGGCTCCCGTCTCCGCCAGGACGGTCTCTGCTTGCGCAGGCTCCGCGGCGACGGCCTGCTGTCCCACCATGATCAGGGCCACCGCCGCTGCTGTTGCCCGCGCTACGCCCATTCGCGTTCTCGCCATGAGATTCACTCCTTGATGTTCAGAAAGGATGCACTGCACTATTTCGTCTCCTGCTCGAATGAATTGTTGATGGACCTCAAATGCCCCACTTGCGTGCAACGCGTTCCGCCGTCTCCGGAAGGTGATCGTTGAAGCCGATTGCGCTGCGGAGAAAATTGGTGCCTAGACTGATGAATGCGGCTTGCTCCCGATTGTCCTCGCCGCAGCCGTGCCCGCCTGCGCTGGCCTCGTAGAAGTAAGCGGGATAGCCAAGAGCCTGCAGTTTTGCGGCCATCTTGCGCGCATGGCCCGGATGGACGCGGTCGTCGCGTTTCGTGGTGGCGATCAGGATAGGCGGATAGGGCTGTCCCGGCGCTGCGGCGTGATAGGCGGAGATTTCCTTCAGGAAAGCCCAATCGTGAACCTTGTCCGGATCGCCATATTCGTCGATCCAGCTCGCGCCCGCCAAGAGCTTGGTGTAGCGACGCATGTCGATAAGCGGTGCTGTGCAGAACAGAGCCCCGAAATGCTCAGGATAGCGGGTCAGCATGTTTGCGATCAGCAGGCCGCCATTTGAGCCACCCTCGGCGGCAATCCGCCTCGGCAGGGTGATGCCCCTTCGCACGAGGTCGGCGGCAACGGCGGCGAAATCGTCATGGGCGAGACGCTTGCCCTCCCTGCGCCCGGCTTCGTGCCAGCGGGTGCCGAACTCGCCGCCGCCGCGGATGTTCGCCTCGACACACGTGCCGCCGCGCTCGAGCCACAGCTTGCCCAGCGGGGAGTTGTAGTAGGGCAGGAGTGATACGCCGAACCCGCCATAAGCGGAAAGGTGAATCGGAGCATCTCCGTTCCCGTTCGCCGGACCAACCTGCGTATAGGGGATCAGCTCATGATCGATAGAGACTGCCTCGTGGCGCGTGACCACCAGTCCGGATGCATCGAAATTCTCCGGGCTGCGCTTCAGGATTGCTGAAGCGCTGAGAGACGGCGCGGCATTCAGATCGAACAGCAAGAGCTGCGGCGGCGTGATCGGATCCTGAGCACAGATCAGGACCTCTCCATTGGTCTCGTGAACTGCCGCATCGAATGACCAGACGTCGACAGTACCTTCGGCGGGCAGGGTGTTCAGGACTCGGCGCGTCCATTCCTGGTGGCCGGGAGTGAACATCTCGAAACGCGGTGCGAGATTGACGAGGTAAGAGATAATGAGCTTCCCGTCATTCCAGAAGAATGACTGCATGGAGCGCCTTTCCCCTGGTTGAAACAGGGTCTCAAAACGGCGTCCGCCAGCGAGGAAAGAGGAAAGCGAGATGACGATCAGCGCGTCGGCGGGATGGGTGGTGCCTCCCACCGGC
>NZ_RZPQ01000650.1:0-3408 GCF_003999135.1 Mesorhizobium sp. M7A.F.Ca.CA.004.06.1.1
CCTGAAAACCGTCAAAGCGCAGCAACGGGTTCAGCCAGATCAGCCGCCGGCAGGATTTGTGCAGGCGCTCCATTTCCTCCGACAGGCCGTCGACATCGTCGCGCTCCAACCCGTCGGTGATCAGAAGCACGACCGCCCCCTGCCCCAGCACGCGCCGCGACCATATCAGGTTGAACTCGGCAAGTGTGTCGCCGATGCGGGTGCCGCCCGACCAGTCCTTGACCGCCGCAGAACAGTCGGCAAGTGCTGCATCGGGATCGCGGTGGCGCATCTGCCGGGTCAGATTGGTCAGTCTGGTACCGAAGACGAAGGTGTGCACGCGACGCCTTTTTTCCGTCAGTGCATGCAAGAAATGCAGGAAGATGCGCGTGTACTGGCTCATCGAGCCTGAAATGTCGGCCAGAACCACCAAAGGCGGATGAACTTCGCGGGCTGAGCGGAATTTCGGCAGGATCAGTTCGCCGCCGGTGCGCGCGGCCGAACGCATCATGGCTCGCGGATCAATGCGGCGGCCATGCGCATCGGCCTTGAAGCGCCGGGTCCGCACCATGTCGAAAGGCAGCCGCAGTTCGGCGATCGCCTTCTTGGCGTCGGCCATCTCGGCGGCGTTCATCTGGGCAAAATCCTTGGCCCGCAGCACCTCGTTGCCGGAAAAGGTGAAGCGGGCGTCGACCTCGATCTCGGGAATTTCCTGTGGCGGCTGGTTCTTCTGGTGGCCCTCGAACATCGCCTGGCTGACCCGGTTTTCAGCGGCGCGCGGCTTCTGCTTTTCCCTGGTGTCGGGTGCCACCGGCGAAAACATAGCCAGCATCTTCTCGATCAGTTCACGCGATTTCCAGAACAGCCGGAAAGCTTCGTCGAAAGTGGCGTGATCCTCATGCCTGGACACCAGCACGGCGTGCAGCGTCCAGTAGAAATCGTCGCGCGAACCAATGCCGGCGGCGAGCACCGCCTCGATGGCGTCCTTGACCGAGGCCGGCCCGACCCGCATGCCGGCCTTGCGTAAGGTGCGGGCAAAATAGACGATGTTGTCGGCAATCCGCCCGTGCGGCATGGCCTCTTTCGGTTCGGGGCGCGGCATCGCCTACTCCGCCGCCGAAAGCTCGGCCTTCACCTCGTTGAGGATGCGCCGGCCTTCGCCCTGTTCGATGCGGGCAATGTCGTCCTGGTATTTCAACAGCACGCCGATCGTGTCGGAGACGGTTTCCGGATCGAGCGCCACCTTGTCGAGCTCGGTCAGCGCGCCGGCCCAGTCGATGGTCTCGGCGACGCCAGGCACCTTGAACAATTCGATCTGGCGCAGCTTCTGGATAAAGGAGACCACTTCTGCCGAAAGCCGCTGGTTGGCCTGCGGCACCTTACGGCGCACGATCTCGAGCTCGCGCTCGGCGTTGGGATAGTCGACCCAGTGATAGAGGCAGCGCCGCTTCAGCGCATCGTGGATTTCGCGGGTGCGATTGGTGGTGATGATGACGATCGGCGGTTCTTCCGCCTTGATGGTGCCGAGTTCGGGCACCGTCACTTGGAAGTCGGACAGGATTTCGAGCAGAAAGGCCTCGAAGGCCTCGTCGGTGCGGTCGAGCTCATCGATCAGGAAAACCGGGGCAGCGCCCGTCTTTCCGGTCAGCGCATCGAGCACCGGGCGGCGGATCAGGTATTTTTCGGAAAAGACGTTGCGCTCCATGGCGGAGCGCTCGACCTTGCCGGCCGCCTCCTCCATGCGGATCTCGATCATCTGCGCGGCGTAGTTCCACTCATAGACGGCGGACGAAACGTCGAGGCCTTCATAGCACTGCAGGCGGATCAGCCGGCGACCGAGCGCCTGTGCCAACACCTTGGCGATCTCGGTCTTGCCGACGCCGGCCTCGCCCTCGAGGAACAGCGGCCGCTTCATACGCAACGACAGGAACAGCACGGTCGCCAGCGACCGGTCCGCCACATAGTCCGCACCGGTCAGGAGATCGAGCGTCTCGTCGATCGTCCGTGGCGCGGCGCGCGGTTTCAGCTCGGTCATTCTTTCTCCGTGAACGCCGCCGCTCCGCTGTCCAGAACGTGGTAGCCGCGGGCGTGGTAGATCAGCGGCCGCAAATTATCGCCCATACGCAGACCTGTCACCTTGCCAAAAAGCACACGATGGGTGGCCAGATCCTTGGTGTCGATCAATTCGCAGTCGAACACGGCAAGCGCGCCTTTCAGCGTCGGCGCGCCGGTGGAGATCACATCCCATTCGCCAAGCGCGAAACGTTCCTCGACCGGCAGGCCGGTGATGCCGGAAAAGCCGACCGACAGCGGCTCCTGGTGCGAGGCCAGCGTGTTCAGGGCAAACCTGCCGTTTTTCACGAACAGCTCATTCTTGGCATTTTCGCGGTTGAGACAGACCAGGATGGTCGGCGGCGTGTCCGACACCGAACAGGCGGCGATCACCGTCGTGCCGCGCTTGCCGGCCGGCCCGTCGGTGGTGACCACATGGACGTGGCCGGCAAAGTGGCTCATCGCGTCGCGATAGGCCTGCGGCCCAATGTCGTTCTTCTTCAGCACCGTATTTTTTCCATGGTCAGGATCCTACCGACATATATGGCCAGATATAGCCCGCCACAAGCGAAGTGCTTGAGCCATATCCCGAAATTCCCGTGTTGCACCAAGGCCGGGCAGCCTTTAGGTCTTGGCGGCAATAGTGCCAGGAGCATAGAGCCGGCACGGAGGGACCCATCGCTCGAATGCGACCCAAGACAAGAACAATAGCGGCGCTGTTCTGGCTGTTTCTGGCCAGTGCCGCGGATGCCCAGACGCTGCTCGTCGGCGTCGCGGCACCGCTATCGGGACCATCTGCCATTCTCGGCAAGCAGATCGAGGCCGGCACCGGCCTGGCGGCCGAAGCGAACGGCATCGAACTGAAGACCGTGGATGATGCCTGCACCGCGGACGGCGGCGCTGCCGCGGCCAAGGAATTCGCAGCCGCCAAGGTCGACATCGTAGTCGGGTTTCTCTGCACCGAGGCGATCGAGGCGGCGATGCCGATCCTCAAGGACGCCAACATTCCGGTCATCACCGTTGGCGTGCGGACCGAGAGCCTGACCGACCGCCGCGCCAAGGCCGGCTGGCCGGTCTATCGCCTCGGGCCGCGCGGCGACGATGAGCGCAACGCCATCGCGTCCGCCCTCACCCATCTATGGCAGAACGAGCTGTTCGCCATTATCGACGACGGCACCATCTACGGACGTGAGATCGCCGAGACGTTGCGGGCAGCGGCCGAACAGGCAGCGCTGAAACCGGTATTCGTCGACACGTTCCGGCCACAGCTCGACAACCAGATCGGCATGATCGGCCGGCTGAAGAAGGCTGGCGCGACGCATGTCTTTGCCGGTGGCGACGGCGACGACATCGCCATCATGGGCCGCGATGCCGCAC
>NZ_RZPQ01000651.1:0-3395 GCF_003999135.1 Mesorhizobium sp. M7A.F.Ca.CA.004.06.1.1
TCCCAGGCTGACATCATATGCTGCCCACTATGATATGTGGCGCGATGTCATCCTCACATTCAACCCGGGAGAAGACTCACCGGGCGAGCTTCCGGCCGCGGATACGCTCGACAAACTCTTCGAAAAATACCGCAAGAAGGCCAAGTAGCGGGCCCGGCCGGAAGGTTCAAGCCTGCGCTTCCAGCACCCGCCTGCTTTCGGCAAATTCGCTTCTGAGCCAGTCGGCGAACGCGGCGGCCGGTTCCGAGAGGTCGCGCAAGTTTCTGGCCACCAGCCAATAGGCGCCGGATGCGACGTCGATGTCGAACGGCTTGACCAGCGCGCCGGATGCGATTTCCGCGCCGATCTGCAAGAGATCGCCCAAGGCACGCCATGTCCGAGCAAGGCGGCCTGCTTTGAAAGCGACGCATCCGCCAGCATCGGCCCGCGCGCCGGTATGGCGTCGGCGGGCACGCCGGCCGCTTCGAACCAGCGCGCCCAGCCCTGGCGGTTCTCCTCGTGCAAGAGCGTGTAGCGACCAAGATCGATCGGCCTGTCGAGGGCAGGGCCAGAGGCAAGCAGCGCCGGCGACAGGACCGGCGAATCGACCGTCGAGGCAAGCCGCTCAGCCTGACTGCGCGGCCACGAGGTGGCATGCGCGCTGAAGCGCAAGGCAAGCTCCGGCTGATCGCTGCGGAACTCGATCAGCCTTGGGTCGACCTCGAGCGAGACGTCGATGTCAGGCCGCAATTGGCGAAACCGGTTGAGCCGCGGCACCAGCCACACGGATGCAAGCGACGGCTCGACACTGACGCGGACCACGGACTGCGCCGGTGTCGCCACCAGTTCTCCAAGCAAGGTATCGATGGCGTCGAAACTTCTGACAAGCTGCTCCAGCAGACGCCGCCCGGTGTCGGTCAGTTCGACACGGCGATGGTGACGTTCGAACAAGGGTTGGCGCAGGAAGGTTTCGAGTTCCCGGATCTGCCGGCTGATCGCCGCCTGCGAGACGAAAAGCTCCTCGGCGGCCCGGCTGAAGCTCAGATGCCGGCCCGCCGCCTCGAAGCTCCTCAATGCCGTCAGCGGCAGGCGCCCACGCTTCATTTCGCATAACCCAGGATTATCCGAAGTGGAAATTATACTCGTTTGAAGGCGAAGGCCAGCGGCGGTCTAATCCATGTCAAAGGAGACCGACCATGATCCAGTTGCTGAGCATCTTTGGCGATGTCATGCGGATCGCAACGTTTCAATGGCGTGACAGAAGACAGCATGAAAAGCGTTACGAAGAGCCGACCAGTCGTGGCCGGTGGGCGTCTTCGCCTGACAGGCAGCCGTTTCGCCGTTCCGCCCGTGACGACTGAGTGCGCACAAGGAGTGGGGATTGCGTTCTCCAGTGGAAGCTCACATCTATCGCCTGGGAAACGCGATACGGAGACTGTGGTGCGCGACCAGCATGGGCATGCGCATATCGCCAGGCCGCCGAAACGCGGCCGCAACTGGCCCGGTCCATGGCGCAAGACGCCGGGCCGTCTCCTCGGCACGTCGCTCGTGCGCCTCTATCAGCTGACGCTGTCGGGCTTTGTCGGCAATACCTGCCGGCATCTGCCGACCTGTTCGGAATATGCCCATGAGGCGATCGCCCGCCATGGCCTGTGGGCCGGCGGCTGGATGGGATTGTTCCGTGTGCTGCGCTGCGGGCCATTCGGCACGCATGGCATCGACCGCGTGCCGGAGGTGCTGGAGGATCGTTATGTCTGGTTCACGCCATGGCGGTACTGGCGGATCGGCAGCAAGCGCGGCGAAGCGCAGGGGTGATCGCGTCGGTCAGGTACCGGCGGCTCTGCCCGTTTACGATCCGGTAGGGTTAACAACAGCCTGCACAAAGACTGCGCATTTGAGACAAAATCGAGACAAGAGACCTCGCTAAGCCGCTCGCGAACCCCCCTCTTGAGCGAGCAGACAAATGCGCAATTTCGACCGTCTTCCCTTCATCTTTGCCGGGATACTGTTCCTGCTCGCCTGGCTGCTGGGATTTCCGTTGCGCGCGCAATCGGCGCCGCTGGGGGACGTGCAGTGCACGGTGATCGCCGATGCGGCGAGCGGCAAGACGCTTTACCAGGACGGGGTGTGCGACCAGCGGTTCAGCCCGGCGTCGACGTTCAAGGTGCCGTTGTCGCTGATCGGCTATGACAGCGGGATCCTGAGCGACGAGCACACGCCGAGCTGGGATTACAAGCCTGAATTCAGCGCGGTGAAGCGGGATCAGAAGACCGTCGATCCGGTGGTCTGGGAGCGAGATTCGATCCTGTGGTTTTCCCGGGAAATCACCCGCCGGCTTGGGTCTGAGAGTTTTGCCGGTTATGTCTCGAAATTCGACTACGGCAATGCCGATGTTTCCGGTAATCCCGGCAAGAATGATGGTTTGACCAAGTCCTGGGTGAATTCCTCGCTCAAGATCACGCCGGTCGAGCAGGTCGAATTCCTGCGCAAGCTGCTGGCCCGCAAGCTGCCTGTCTCGGCCAAGGCCTACGACATGACATCAGCCATCATCCCGACCTTCCAGGCCGGGGATTGGACGGTGCAAGGCAAGACCGGCAGCACCAGGCTGCGCAACGACGCCGACAAGGTCCAGGACAAGCGCTCGCTTGGCTGGTTCGTCGGATGGGCGAACAAGGATGGCCGCCAGATCGTCTTTGCGCGGCTTGTCGTCGATGCCAACCGTACGGACATGCCAAAGGGCCTCAAGACCCGGGCTGCGTTCCTGAAGGATTTGCCGCTCCTCATCAAATGAACGCTGACATTTGAGCCGGGCTTTACGGCGGCGGAATCTGTCCATAAAAGACAGCCGCTGGCGGACGCATCCGGCCTACTCTTTGCATGTCGTAACCCCAAAACCGCCCACACATTTTTGGGCGACATGCATTTCAACCACCCGCGCTCGTTTGCGGGACTGGATAGGAGATATATATGCTGAATTCCGTTTCCCTGACATTTCCCGATGGCTCCGTCCGCGAATATGACGCGGCGATGACCGGTGCTGGCCTCGCCGAATCGATCTCCAAATCGCTGGCCAAGAAGGCGGTCGCCTATGCGATCGACGGCACGGTTCGCGATCTCAGCGATCCGCTCGGCAAGTCCGGCAAGGTCGAGATCGTCACCCGCGACGACCCGCGCGCGCTGGAGCTGATCCGCCACGACGCGGCCCATGTGCTGGCGGAAGCCGTGCAGGAGATATGGCCGGGAACGCAGGTGACCATCGGGCCGGTGATCGAGAACGGGTTCTACTACGACTTCGCCCGTAACGAGCCGTTCACGCCCGACGATTTTCCGGTGATCGAGAAGAAGATGCGTGAGATCATCGCGCGCAACAAGCAGCTCACCAGGGAAGTCTGGTCGCGCGACAAGGCGAAAAAAGT
>NZ_RZPQ01000652.1:0-3376 GCF_003999135.1 Mesorhizobium sp. M7A.F.Ca.CA.004.06.1.1
AAAGGAGCGGGAAAGCACGAAATGGCCGACAAGAGCAATGACCAGGAAGATCAGCACCACGACTGGAATGCCGAACAGCCGGCCCTTGGCGAACTCGGCGGAGGCGGGATTGCTGCCATAGACGATGACCCCGCCGACAGCCGCCTGGACGATGCCCAGTCCGATCGTGCCAATGCCGAGCGTGGCAATGATGGGGTTGATGCCGACATAGCCGACCAGGACGCCGTTGAGCAGGCCTATGAGGCCGGCAAGGCCGACGGCCAGGACGAAGGCGGGCAGCGGCCCGATCATCGGCTGCAGCCCGAGCGACAGGATGGCGCCGCAGGCGATGGTGGCCGGCACCGAGAGGTCGGCCAGGCCGCCGACCACGAGCACGAAGGTCATGCCGACGACGACGATGCCGACGATGGACATCGAGGTCAGGACGTTGAGCAAATTGCCTGATGTGAAGAAGGCGGGGCTGACGAAGGAGCCGTAGAGCATCACGGCGAGGATGGCGAAGGCCAGCCCCGCCTTCGACAGGACACCGATAAGCCTGCTGCCACGCGTGAAGCGGTCGTTGCGGTTCACACCGCCGATCTCCATGGCCGCTTCGGTCACGCCATCTCCTCCCCCGTGGCCAGCGCCATGATGCGTTCCTCGCTCAATTCGCTGCGCAGGAGAGGCTCGGAGGCGTGTCCATCGCGCATCACCACCACGCGGTCGCAGACGCCAAGGATTTCGGGCAGTTCCGAGGAGATCATCACCACCGCCATGCCGCCTGCGACGAGCTGGCCAATGATGTGGTGGATCTCGGCCTTGGCGCCGACGTCGACGCCCCGCGTCGGCTCGTCGAGGATCAAGACCAGGGGCTTGGCGGCAAGCCATTTGGCGATGACCGTCTTCTGCTGGTTACCGCCCGACAGAAGGCTGATGCGCCGTTCGCCGTCGGGCGGTGAAATCGAAAACTGCTTGACCGAGTCCGCGGCAAGCGCGTGATCGGCGCTGCGGCTGATGCGCCCGAAACGGCTCAGGCGGCGCAGTATGGGCAGGCTGATGTTTTCCCGGATCGACATTCCAGGCACGACGCCGTCGCCCTTGCGATCTTCCGGAACATAGGCAATGCCTGCCCTGACCGCCTGGGATGGCGAGTTGATCGAGACCTCGCGTCCGTTGACGCTGACTGTGCCTTCGACAAGCCGCGACAGGCCGAAGATCGCGCGGGCGACCTCGGTGCGGCCAGCGCCCACCAGCCCGGTCAAGCCCAGTATCTCGCCGGCGCGTACATCGAAGCTGACATCGCGGAAGCGCGCGCCGTCGCTGATGCGTTCGACGCGCAGCACCGACTTGCCGATCTCGGCCGGGCTTTTCGGGAAGACATTGCTGACTTCGCGACCGACCATCAGCCTGATCATGTGAGCGGCATTTATGCCTTCGATCGGCCGCGTCTCGATCATTGATCCGTCGCGCAGCACAGTCACCTCGTCGGCAATTTCGAGCACCTCCTTCAGTCGGTGGCTGATATAGATGATGGCGATTCCGTCATCGCGCATCTTGCGCAAGATCCGGAACAACGCCGCCGTCTCATGCTCGCTGAGGCTGGATGTCGGTTCGTCCAGGACGATGATCCTGGGCTGCGCCGCGTAGGCCTTGGCGATCTCGACGAGCTGCTGCTGGCTGATCGACAGGTTGCCGAGCCGTTCACGCGGGTTGATGGCCGCTCCGAGCTCATCGAGGACGGCGGCTGCAGCCCGGATCATCTCGCCCTTGCGCAGAAAGGTCCACTTGCCCGGCATGCGGCCGAGATAGACGTTTTCGGCGACGCTCAGGTCGGGGACCAGATTGATTTCCTGATGCACCATGCGGATGCCCAGCGCCTGGGCATCGGCGGGCCGGCGCATGCGCACTTCGGCGCCGACGACCCTGATTGCGCCGCTGGTGGGTGCGTAGGACCCGTTGAGCACTTTCATGAGCGTCGATTTGCCGGCGCCGTTCTCACCCACGACCGCATGAACGGTGCCGAATTTCACGGCGAAATTGACGTTGGACAGAGCCTTCACGCCCGGGAACGTCTTGCTGATGCCTCGCATGTCCAAGGCGCAATCGGCGGCGACAGTCATATCTGGCTAGGTTCCTCCTGGCGGCCGGCCGATCGTCCTCGGTATCGGCCATCGATATTTTAGTATAATAGCTGCTTCAACACAGCTCGACCCCTCTTCGAACTGGCTTGAACGTCCGGGCTTTTGAACACGCGACTCAGTCCAGGCTCTCGGTTGCGGTTGAATTTCTCACCGCGGATGATGACTATTGCACTAATATAATAGTTCTGGCAAGGTGGATTTCCGGCGGTCGTTATGAACATCGTGTCCACCGACACCCGACCGCTTCCATTGGATGCGTTCCGATTGACATTCTAGTATTATCTGGCCATTTCTGGTGAACGAAGATACGGATTTGCAATGGACCTGGATCCTTCGACGCTCAATCGGGCTCTTCCGCTCCGCGATCAGATCTACCACA
This sequence comes from Mesorhizobium sp. M7A.F.Ca.CA.004.06.1.1, assembly GCF_003999135.1. Taxonomy (NCBI): domain Bacteria; kingdom Pseudomonadati; phylum Pseudomonadota; class Alphaproteobacteria; order Hyphomicrobiales; family Phyllobacteriaceae; genus Mesorhizobium; species Mesorhizobium sp. M7A.F.Ca.CA.004.06.1.1. The sequence goes on from NZ_RZPQ01000652.1 coordinate 2,500, forward strand.
AGATCCGCAACCTGATCGTCGTCGGGCAGCTGAAGCCGGGAGAGGTCATCAACGAAGTCGCCATCGCGGAGGCCCTGGGGGTGTCGCGCACCCCGGTGCGCGAAGCGGTCAAGCGCATCAGCGACGAGGGCCTGGTCAAGATCTTGGCACAGACCGGCACCTATGTCGCTCCGATCAGCCGGGCCGACCTGGAAGAAGCCTATGTCATTCGGCGGGCACTGGAGATGGAGAGCGCCCGACGCGCGGCCGCCAAGTTCACACCGGCCGCCAGCGAATTGCTGGAAGACAACATGGCGGCGCACCGGCTCGCCATATCGCGAGGCAGATATGCCACCGCGATACAGCTCGACGATGTCTTTCACCGCACCATCGCCGAGATCTGCGGCCTGCCGATGATCTGGAGAGCCGTCGACATCTCAAAGGCACAGATGGATCGCGGCCGCTATCTCGCCATCCCCAAGCCGGGCTATGGCGAACAGACGATCGAGCAGCACGAGGCCATTTTCGACGCGCTGAAGCGCCACGACGCCGAGGGTGCGGCGCAAGCGATGGAACACCATCTCGAGACGTCGTTCCGCAACACGCTCGAAGTCGCCGCCGACCTTCTCGACTGAAGCCCTGCGAGCCACCGGCATGCAAAGAATGGGACTTTGTATCGGCGTGAAAGCAGAGGCGATCGCGGACTACAGGCGCGTCCACGCCGCTGTCTGGCCCGACGTCCTCGAGGTCATCAGCGGCGCCAACATCCGCAACTATTCGATCTTCCTGCGCGAACCGGAGAACCTTCTGTTCGCCTGCTGGGAGTATCACGGCAGCGACTTCGACAAGGATGCGGCGCGAATGGGCGAGTCGCCGGCGATGCGCAAATGGTGGGAGC
>NZ_RZPQ01000653.1:0-3375 GCF_003999135.1 Mesorhizobium sp. M7A.F.Ca.CA.004.06.1.1
TTCCTCCATACGACGGCGCCGCGATAAGCGTTTGTCCGCAGCTGCGATCAAGCGAAGTGACTAACCGACATTCGTGGTCGGCGAGAGGCGACTCTCAACTTCCTCCGGGCCGAAGCAGCTTTCGAAGTCATGGCATTCCCCGCAACTGGGTGCTGTGCATGACGAAAAGCCTTCGGCCTCACACAGCTTGCGGTAAAAGTACTTTTTCCATTTCATGTTTTCTGTGTTGCCTGCCGCCAGCGCGGGAAAATGTCTGGCAAGCAGGCGGCTGAGCTCAGCGCGATTTGAGAGGCCAAGATCCCGCCAAAGATGGTCCATGCGCATCGCACGCCGGGCGATGATCTTGGCCAAGCGGGCGCTCGCCGGGTCGGCCGGCGCAGCATGCGCTAGCAGCAGCCGGCGTAGCAGTTCCTCTTCCAGTTCCGGCTCGGGCTCGCTCAACTCCTCCAAAGCGAATACGCTGCTGGAGGTAGACGGGAAAGTTGCGGCCAAGACATCACGCAATTCGACAGACGAAAGGCCTGTCCCCTCCGTCGCCAACACCTCGCCCGCCTGGACCTCCTCAAGCGAACGTGAATGTACGCAGGGCAGCACATGCTGATCGAAGCTCCTCCCTAGCTCGGACCCACGCCATTGCGCGCTGGATAGGCAGCCATCATCGTAACGGCCGGCTTCAGCTTCCGGCATGACAAAGCGCCTTGTTGACCGCAGGGATGATCTTGTCGCCCCAGAGCTCGATCTGGCGCAGCATCGTCTTTTGGTCGAAGTCGCCCAATTGAGTCTGAACTGCGATCTGGTCCGGTTTCAAGATATCGATCTCTTCCAGCAGGCGATCAATCACGCGATTTACGCTGCCAATCGGCAAATTTTTGCGCATGGTCTCGAAGGACAGATCCTGCTGGGTCGGTGTCTCCTGCAGCAGGTAGCCATCGTGGCTCTGTTGGCGACGCTGATGCAGGGCTTCAGAAAGCCGGCGCTGGAAGCGGGCATTGTCGAGATAGCTGTTGATCTCCAACTCGTCGTGGCTGGCATAGCAGCAGCGCAGCAGCGATATCTTGACGTCGGTGACGTTCTTTTCCTCGGATGCCGCCGCCCTCTCGACTGATTCACGCAGTGTGGTCAAAGTCTCTAAGCCGTCGTGGAAGGCTGTGACAAAAAAATTGTGCCCCTCGCGGTAGGCCCGAGCCATCCGTGCGGCTCCGCCAGCGATCCAGATAGGCGGCGTCGGCTGCTGGACTGTGCGGACCGAAATCGCTGTTGGGGGGATCTTCTCATACTGGCCGTCGTGTTCGAAGACGTTTTGGTTGAGGCCCTTGAGAATGATGTCCAGGTATTCCGAAAAGACGGCCGGCGCCTCATCGATGTCCACGCCGAACCGTTCGAACTCGAACTGCTGGTATCCCAAGCCTACGCCGAGCTCGAGACGGCCGTTCGCAACGATGTCGGCGAAGCCGATCTCGGACAGCAGGCGCTGCGGTTGGTAAAGCGGCAGCACGCAGACGGCAGTGCCCAGGCGAATCGTGCTTGTCAAGCCGCCGCAGTGCGCCACCATCATCAGCGGGGATGGTATGAGGCTGTAATTGTTGAAGTGGTGCTCAGCAAACCACGCGGTGTTGAACCCAGCCTGCTCCGAAGCGACGGCCTGTTCGATGGAGTTGCGGATGACGCTTTCTGAGGATTGGTGATAGCCACGCTGGGCGGCCAGAATGAAAGTGGCAAATTCCATGATTTCTCCTCGTTATAGACACGTCAGCCGACCGGGAATGTGCTCGGCATGCGCATGCTTGGATCTCAAGCACCTCAGGTGCGTCGTGGAGCCGAGGCTTCATAATGCTCGGCCGGTCGCCCTGCGAAGGCCTGGCAATTAACCTGCGGCCTCCGCAAAACATTCGTCATAGAGCTCGCTGGCGTTTCCCGCATCACCGAACGAGGTCCAGCCGCCGTCCACGTAGAGGATCGAGCCGTTGATGTATGAGGCGTCAGACGAAGCAAGGAAGAACGATGCATCTGCGACGTCTTCTGGCCGTCCCATCCTGCCCATGGGGATGCGTCGTCCGATTGCTGTCAGGTCGATGCGGCCGGCTTTGGCCAACTGAGCAAGTGCGGGCGTGCGGATGTGGCCAGGAGCGACGGTGGCTGTCCGAATTCCGACCGGCCCGAGTTCGGCCGCCATGCAACGGGTCAGCATATCCATCCCCGCCTTGGAGGCGCCGTAGGCATGGCGCGGCGCGAACGGCAGAAAGCTGTCGATCGACCCGAGATTGAGGATCACGCCGCCCGGGCGCATAGCCTTGATCGCTTCGCGCGCGCAGGTGAAGGCGCCGGTAAGGTTGACATCCAGGACGTGTTCGAGCTGTTTCGACAGTTGCTCGATCGCAGGCACAATCCTGTCGGCGGTATCAGCACTATTGACCAGAACATCGATATACCCGAAGCGTCCCCTCAGTTCTTCGAACATCGACACCACATCGCTCTCGACGGCCACGTCCAGCGATTTCGCCAGATGCTTGCCGGGGAGCGATGTAGCCAGCTCTGCCGCTGCAGTGCCATCTTTATCAGCAATCACGACGGTGTCGCCGTTCGCGGCAAAGCGGCGAGCGACGGCCGCGCCAATGCTTTTTGCGCCACCGGTGACGAGCACGATTCGCGCATCTGTGCATTCGGCCGGACAGGAGAGCTCGGCTTGGAGCGCACCATCCACCGGCGGGTGAGCATCCCCCGGCTGGTTGAATGACATCCAGCCTCCGTCGACTGCCAGCACCGAGCCGGTGATGTAGCGCGCCTGCGTGCTGCTCAGAAAACGCACGACCCTGGCGATCTCGTCGGGGCGAGCCAAGCGCCCCATCGGCACGCGGCGGCGTATCGCCGCGAGGTCCATTTTGCCAGCGCGTGCCAGTTCTGTGACCATTGGGGTGCGGACGGAGCCCGGCGCCACCGCCGTGACGCGGATTCCTCGCATAGCCCACTCGCATGCAAGGGACTTTGTCAACGAGATCACGCCAGCTTTCGAGGCTGCGTAGGCGTTGCGCCTGGGATTGCCGACCACGCCCGCCATCGAAGCCACATTGACGATCGCACCGCCCGGCTTCATGCGCCGCGCCGCTTCCCGGGCCATAACGAATGGCCCAATAAGGTTCACTGTCACGCCGCGTCGGAAGGTATCGACAGCGGTGTCGATGATCCTATCCATCGTGGGTCCAACCGCCGCATTGTTGATGAGGACATCGATTTGCGCGAACCGTGCTTCGACCTGGCCGAAAAGTGAGAGCATGTCCTTCTCTCGCGACACATCGCACTCCAGACCGACGTGCGGCGACCCGAGATCCCGAGCCAGTTCAACCACACCACTGCCCGGAAGGTCCACCGCAACTACAG
>NZ_RZPQ01000654.1:0-3370 GCF_003999135.1 Mesorhizobium sp. M7A.F.Ca.CA.004.06.1.1
TTCTAGGCCCGGTGGTATCGTCGCCATGACCAGCTCCGCAGAAATTATCGCGACGCTCGGGCTGAAGCCGCACCCGGAAGGCGGCTGGTATGCCGAGACCTTTCGCGATGGCACTGGCGGCGCGCGCGGCCATTCGACGGCCATCTATTTCCTGCTTGAGGAGCATCAGGTTTCGGCCTGGCACCGGGTCAAGGACGCCGCCGAGGTCTGGCATTTCCATGCCGGCGCCCCGCTGGCACTGGCGATGTGGGAGGAAGGCAGTACCGTTGTGGAGCAGGTGCTCGGCATCGATCTCGCAGCCGGTGAGCGGCCTCAGATCGTCGTGCCGGTAGGCTGGTGGCAGTCGGCGCGCAGCCTGGGCGAATGGACGCTGGTCGGCTGCACCGTCGCGCCGGGCTTCGAGTTTGCCGCCTTTGAGCTGGCCGAACCCGGCTGGCAGCCGAAACAACCCTAACTCAATAAGAACCCAAATTTAGCAGGAACCCAAGTGTCGTCGCGAGCTGGGCGGCGTAGTACAGCGCCCAGACGGCGAAGCGCATCCAGGCGCGGTGGGGCGAGATGGCGGCGACAAGGAATTTCTCGGTGGCGAGCAGCCCGTCCGATACCATGAACAGCACGGCGCCACCGATCACCCACATATTGCTTGTTGTCAGCGCCGAGATGCCCATTGCCAGGATCGCGGCGATATAGACGGTGATCGGGATACCCAGGCCGGGACCGACGCGACGCCACAGCGCCGCCAGCATGATGACCACGAACACCGCCATGGCGAGCCCGATCGCTCCGCGCCACGGCTCGGCGCCAAGCACTCCCAATCCGCCACCGCTGCGCAGGAACAGCGCGACATAGACGATGTGGGCGACGAGAAAACTGGCCAGCCCGCCGAGAAAGGCCTTTTCGCCGTCGCGCGACAGGAAGGCGTCGCCAGCGGCGCTGAGTGCGAGCGCGGCGACCAGCAGCAGCGGGCCGCCCTGCAGTCCGGCCAGCACGGCAAGCATCGCCACGGCAAGCGTCTTTGCCGCCGAGCGGGCGAGCGTCGGCGGCATGCCTAGCGTGAACGCATAGATCACCGCCGCCGCCAGCGAAAAGATCAGTGTCGCATTGGCATTGGCGTCGATGCCGCCCGCAAACGGCATCGTCATGCCCGGCTCCGCCTTTGGATGCCCTGGGCTCCGCCTTCGGATGACCCGGCTCGGCTCTCGGTCGCCGCAGGCTTGCGCAGGAACAGGGATTTTGCGGCGAGCACCGCGCCACCGGTGATGAGCACGCAGGCGGCGAGGATGCGCAGCGACGGCTCGGCGACGCCGGCCGCGATCAGCACCAGCGTCGACAACAGCGGTGCGGCGTAGCTTGCGGCACCCAGCACCTGGATGTTGCCGCGTTTGACGCCGATGTCCCAGGCATAGAAGGCAGCGCCCACCGGCATGAGGCCAAGACCAAGCACCGCCAGCCACTGACCGGCGCCGACGGGCAGAACGGTCTGTTCCAGCGCCAGGTGGCAGGCGAGCGACAGCACCGCGGTCGCTGCGCAGAACCAGGTGACGATGCTGGTCGGCACCGACGGGAAGCGCCGCGACAACAACGAATAGGACGACCACAGGACGGCGCAGACGGCAGCCATGGCATAGCCGAAGGAATAGCGGGCGTCGAAGGCCAGCCCGCCACCCTTGGTGACGATCAGCACGGTGCCGGCAAGGCCGAGCAGCGCGCCGACGACATGGTTCCACGCCAGTTTTTCGCCCGGCATCAGCGCCGAGCCGAGCACGATCAGCAGCGGCCACAGATAGGCGATCAGGCTCGCCTCCACCGCCGGCGCATTGCGCAGCGCGGTGAAATAGAAGAAGTGGTAGCCGAACAGGCCGGCAATGCCGATCAGCCACACCTGCGGCGGTATCTTCTGGCTCTTGTCGGGTGCCGGCATGAACAGCCGCGCGATGAGCCCGACCCCGGTGCCGATCGAGAAGGTGATCGCCGACAAGAGGAACGGCGGCACCTGGCCCGACGCATCGGTGAGCAGTGCGAGCAACGCCCACATGGCGACCGCCGAAAAGCCGATCAGTGTTGCGCGCCCCATTCTGTCTCCAGTGGCGCGCCAATTCCGCGCCTGGCTATTGTACGGCTTCGAAACGCCCGGCGCTGATGGTCAAGGTGCCGATCTGCGTGCCCACCGTGGCACGGATCGGCGCATATACGCCGGTTTGGCCGAGCGGTGCAAACGTCACCATCATGCGGCTTTTGTTCTTGAGATAGTTGAGCGCCTTGCGGCCCTTGCGATAACCCGCCACCGGCTCGAAGCCCATCTGGCAGGTGACGGTGTCGCCCTTGTAGCCCGGGACCGAGATCGTGCCTTTCGACGCGTAGGTCAACGTCAGGTCGGCACGCATCTCGCCGTCATAGAACTTCACCGTGCGGCCGCAGACCTGGTCGAGACTGTCGGCATGAATGACGGTGGCGGCCATGGGATCGAGCACCGACGTCAGGTCGCCGGCACCGAGCGGTACCCAGTTCTTGGGGTCGCGTTTGCCCGGCGCCGGCACGACCTTCGTCGAGGTGACCCTGCCATTGGCAAAGCGGATATCGACAACCGATGCCTTCTTGCCGGAGGTGTAATCGGCGCGGAATGCCTGCGGCACCATTTTCTTGCCCGCGATCGTGCCTTTGGATGAGATCGTGCCGCGCGTATCGTCGAACAGCTTGGCGAGGCCGGCTGCGGTGACACTGCCTTGGATCGCGTAGGCGCCGTTCTCATAGCGGCTGGAAAACGTTGATTTCGCTATCGAAAGGCCGAGGAACGACACTGTGTACTCGCCCTTGAACGACTGCGGCGAGGCAGCAGACGCGGCGGACGGCAAAGCTATGGCAAGCATGGCAACAAGGGCATGTGGCGAACGAAGCATGGCGGGATCGGGTCCTTGATTTTCGGCCGGAGGCGGGCAACTCCGGTCTGGCATGTCCCTATGGAACCGCTTATAGGATGAATTCCGGCCTTAATATGAAATGCCGGGCGTGTCCGCAGGCAAGCTGGAGCTTGACGCCTCGGCGAAATGCAACTATGGAACGCCAACTTTTTCCATAAGGCCGCCTGACCAGAACCGCGCGCCACCCGGCGTGGGCTTGAGTGTTTGGCAGACCCCGAGAACTGAAGGTTAGAACAATGTCCCGCACCTGCGAACTCACTGCCAAGGCAGTCATGTCCGGCAACAATGTGAGCCACGCCAACAACAAGACCAAGCGTCGCTTCCTGCCGAACCTCGTCAATGTGACGCTGATTTCGGAAGCGCTGAACCAGAACGTGCGTCTTCGCATTTCGGCCAACGCGCTGCGTTCGGTCGAACATCGCGGCGGCCTCGACGCCTTCCTGGCCAAGGCC
>NZ_RZPQ01000655.1:0-3369 GCF_003999135.1 Mesorhizobium sp. M7A.F.Ca.CA.004.06.1.1
TTCCGGTCGGTGATGATGCCGATCATCACCATCCCGTTGTCGCTGATCGGCGTCTGTTTCCTTTTGTTTGCGGTGGGCTATTCGATCAACCTGCTGTCGCTGCTGGCCATGGTGCTGGCGATCGGCCTGGTCGTCGACGACGCCATCGTGGTGGTGGAGAACATCCATCGCCATATGGAAGAAGACCACATGTCGCCGATGCAGGCCGCGTTCAGCGGTATGCGCGAAATATCGTCGGCCATCATTGCCATGACCATGACACTGGCCGCCGTGTTCGCGCCGCTGGCCTTCACCGGCGGCCTGACCGGCGCATTGTTCCGTGAATTCGCAGTCACGCTCGCCGGCTCAGTGGTGCTGTCGGGCGTCATCGCCATCACCATCACCCCGATGATGTCGGCACGCCTCCTGAAGTCCGGCACGCCGGGCCGTTTCCAGCGCATTGTCGACGGCGCCTTCGCTCGCGTCGAGCATGTCTATGAACGCGCCGTCACCGGGTCGCTCAATTATCGCCCATTGACGCTGATCATCGTGCTTGCGCTTGTCGGCGTCACCGGCTTCATGTTCACCAAGACCTCGAGCGAACTGGCGCCGGAAGAGGACCAGGGCTTTCTGCTCTCGATTGTGACAGGGCCGCGTTATGCGACCTCCGATTACACCGAGACATACGTCAACCAGATCCTCGGCCTGGTGAAGGATATTCCCGAAACACGGGCGCAGTTCTCGGCCGTCGCCTTCGGCGGCACGACAAACAGCGCCTTCGTCGGCTATGCCTTCAAGGATTGGGCGGAACGCAAGCGCAATTCGAAGGAACTGCAGGCCGACATCACGGCCCGTATCGCCAAAGTGGCCGGCGTCGAGGCCTTCGTCTTCGCGCCGCCGACGCTGCCCGGCTCTGGTGGCGGCCTGCCCATTTCCATGGTGGTGCGATCGACCGGCGCTTCCTCGGAAGTGTACGAGGTGGCCGAGCAGATCAAGAACTCCGGCCGCTTCATCGTCGTGCAGAATTCGATGGCCTATGACGCACCAGAGGTGACGGTGACCATCGACCGTGATCGCGCCGCGGCGTTGAACCTGCCGATCGCCGATATCGGCCGCACGCTGACCTTGCTGGTCGGCGGCGCCGAAGTGGCGCAGTTCGACCGTGACTCCAACAGCTACGACATCATCCCGCAGGTGCCGCAGGAGTTTCGCGACAACCCCGATAAGCTCGGCGAATACTTCGTGCGCAGCGTGACGGGCGAGATGGTGCCGCTCTCGGCGGTAGTCAAGATTTCGAACAATGCGGCGCCGGCGGCAATCGAGCAGTTCAACCAACTGAATTCGTCGACGATTTCGGCGCTCCCGCTGCCCGGCGTCACCACCGGCGACGGGCTGAAGGCGCTGGAGGACATCGCCAAGGAGAGCCTGCCCGACACCTTCTTCCTCGACTATTCCGGTCAATCGCGGCAGGAAAAGGAACAGGGCAACACCATCCTGATCGCTTTCGCGGCGGCCGTTGTCGTCATCTATCTGGTGCTGGCGGCGCAGTTTGAAAGCTTTCGCGACCCCCTGATCATCATGATGGCGGTGCCGCTGTCGATCTTCGGCGCGATCGTGCCGCTCAATCTGGGCCTCGGCACGCTCAACATCTACACGCAGGTCGGCCTGATCACACTGATCGGTCTGATCACCAAGCACGGCATCCTGCTGGTCGAGTTCGCCAACCAGCAGCGTGAAAAGCATGGCATGCGACGGCGCGACGCCATCATCGCCTCGGCCAAGGTGCGCCTGCGGCCGATCCTGATGACGACAGCGGCGATGGCGCTCGGCGTGGTGCCGCTGATCACGTCCAGCGGCGCTGGTGCCGCGGCCCGCTATTCGATGGGCCTGGTCATCTTCACCGGCATCCTGGTCGGAACCCTGTTCACGCTCTTCGTCGTGCCCATGTTCTACACCTTCATCGCCAGCAAGGACCTGCCTCATTTGGCGGAGAAGCCGGATCCCAAGCTGATGCCGGCACTGCCGAGCTAGGGTGGGGCTTCCTGCCCGGAAATGCGCAGGACAAATGCAAAAGAAAAGAGGCCGGAAACTTTCCGGCCTCTTTTCTTTTTGGCTGGGCTCCGCCGGTTTGAGCTGTACGCAATACCTCGGTTCGAGCTGTGCTCATACCGCAGCGTTTTCCGGTGGGAGCCTCGAGGCGCGCCAGCATGCTGACACGCCACCGTTTCCAGCCTGCTACTTGACGATGACGATGCTGGTGTTGGTCGCCCCGAAGGTTTCGACGAGCTGGTAGAAATCGGCCGCGTTGTCGGGGTGCAGCCGCACGCAGCCATGCGAAGCCGGCTGGCCGAGGCGCTTGATCGCGTAGGTCGCGTGTACCGCATAGCCGCCGCTGAAGAAGACCGAGTGCGGCATCGGGGCGTTGTCGTATTTCTTCGAATACCACATCTCATGCATGCGGGTCGGCTTGAACGAGCCGGTCGGCGTCACATGGGCCCGGTCGCCGGTGGAGACTTTCCAGGCGAAGGTCGGCCGGCCGTCGACGGAGACTTCCATGATCTGCTGCGAAAGCGAAACGCGTGCCACGATCTTGTTGGCGGCGTGCGCCGCACCCGAGCCGGCGCCGAGCAGCAGTGCTGCACCAGTCAAGGCAGCGGCGGTGATGTTGATAAGCTTGGCGGAAATGGCGGTATGCATGATGAAGTCCCCTCTCTCTGCCGGTTGGCCGGCTCCAGTTCGATGGCCGCTTATCCCAACGTCATGTTTCGAGAAGATTTCGCAAAACGCTCGTTTCTGTTTCGAATCTGTTTCCGCTGGTTAACAAACGCCTCCTTATAACCTGGCTGGAACAGGCTCGGCAGACCCACCCAGCCAAGACCAGGAGTCGGGAACATGAGTATCCGCCTCCAAACGAAAGTGCGAATTGGTGTCATGTGAAAGATCAAGCGTCAGCATCGAAACCAACCTGCAACAAAGCGCGGCTCCAAGCGGCATGATCCGGATACGGGGTGCGAGCAAAGTTGACGCAACGAAAACAGCCGGTAACGAACATGAGGACGAAATCAAACGCGCTGTCCTGGCTTCTCAGGATCAGCATCGCGGCAGCGGTCATCGGCGGCGTCGGCACGGTTGCCGGCACCCCGCTGACAAGGCTCGGCGCGATGACTTCGGGCGAGATTTCGACGCTGCATACCGCACTGTTTTTCGCCACGGTCTGGATTGTTTCCAGCCTGCGCATCGCCCGGCTCAAGGCCCTCTGGCGGGTCGGCCTTAGGCTGACGGGTTTGCGCGGCGCCTCCGGCAACTTGCTGCCGAGAGGACCGAAGGCCCGCGCCGCGACGGGGGGCTCCGTGGGCGGCGCGGGCACTTCGGGGGTATCCTGAAGAGACC
>NZ_RZPQ01000656.1:0-3369 GCF_003999135.1 Mesorhizobium sp. M7A.F.Ca.CA.004.06.1.1
TTTCGGTACTGACCGGCGAAACCGGTGCCGGCAAATCCATCCTGCTCGACGCCCTTTCGCTGGCGCTCGGTGCGCGCGGCGATGCTTCGCTGGTGCGCCATGGCGCGGCGCAAGGCCAGGTCATCGCCGTCTTCGACGTGCCGCGCAATCATCCGGCGCGTACGCTGCTTGCCGACAATGCGATCGAGGACGACGGCGACATCATCCTGCGCCGCCTGCAGACGGCGGACGGCCGCACCCGTGTCTTCGTCAACGATCAGCCTTCGAGCGTCACGCTGATGCGCGATGTCGGGCGCGCGCTGGTCGAGATCCACGGCCAGCATGACGAGCGCGCGCTGGTCGATCCCGGAGCACACCGCGAGGTGCTCGACGCTTTCGGGGGCCATCTCGGCGCCGTCCGCTCGACCGCCGAGGCATGGCGGCACTGGCGCGCCTGCGAGCAGGAGCTGTCGCGCCACCGCATCAAGGTGGCGGCGGCCGCGCGCGAGGCCGACTATCTGCGCGCGGCGGTGGCGGAATTGACCAAGCTCGATCCGCAGCCGGGCGAGGAGACCGACCTTGCCGAACTGCGCGCATCGATGATGCGGGCCGAAAAGATCGCTTCCGAAATCCATGACGCGCAGGATGTGCTGTCGGGCCCATCTTCGCCCCTGCCGCAACTGGCCAGCCTGTTGCGGCGGCTGCAGCGCAAGGTGTCGGAGGCGCCCGGCCTGCTCGACGATGTCGTCAAATCGCTCGACGAGGCGATGCTGTCGCTCGACGCGGCGCAATCGGGCGTCGAGGCAGCACTGCGCGCCACCGAATATGATCCGCAGCGGCTGGAGAAAGCGGAGGAGCGGCTGTTTTCGCTGCGCGCCGCCTCGCGCAAGCACAGCGTCGCCGTCGACGATCTAGCGCAGCTGCGCGACACGATGTCGGCCGATCTCGCCGATCTCGATGCCGGCGAGGAGCGCCTGCATGGGCTGGAAAAGCAGGCCACCGCCGCGCGCGAGACCTACGACATTGCCGCCGCGCAGCTGTCCTCGCTGCGTCATGCGGCGGCGGTCGGCCTGACCAAGGCCGTGATGGCCGAACTGCCGGCCCTGAAGCTCGAACGCGCCGCCTTTATCGTGGAAATGAAGAGCGAGGCCGAGAGCCGCATGGAAGAGGGGATCGACCAGATCGAGTTCTGGGTGCGCACCAATCCAGGCACGCGGCCCGGGCCGATGATGAAAGTGGCCTCCGGCGGCGAGCTTTCGCGCTTCCTTCTGGCGCTGAAGGTGGCGCTGGCCGACCGCGGTTCGGCGCCGACGCTGGTGTTCGATGAAATCGACACCGGCGTGGGCGGTGCTGTCGCCGACGCCATCGGCCAGCGGCTGGCGCGACTGTCGAAACGCGTCCAGGTGCTGTCGGTGACGCACGCACCGCAGGTGGCGGCACGCGCGGCGACGCATTTCCTGATCTCCAAATCAGGCACCACCGACCGTGTCGCCACAGGCATCGCCGAGATGGACCGGCCGGCGCGGCAGGAAGAGATCGCGCGCATGCTGGCCGGCGCCACCATCACCGATGAAGCGCGCGCGGCCGCCGAACGGTTGCTGCGCGAGAACACCACAGCTGCATAAGAACGGCTGATGTCAGGGATCGAGTCAGGATATGGCTCCATCCTGCTGTTCAGGAATGATTTTCTTGAAATGCTGATCTATTGTGTAGCGCCACCGTTCGGGGAAGAAAGCATGTCCGAAAAACCAGTTGATGCCCTGACCGAAAGCGAGGCCGAAGCCGAGCTGAAGCGGCTGGCGGAAGAGATCGCCGAGCACGACCGGCGCTACCATACCGAAGATGCGCCTGTTATCACCGATGCGGAGTATGATGCGCTCGCACGGCGCAACCTTGCCATCGAGGAGCGCTTTCCGGCGCTGGTGCGCGAGGATTCGCCATCGCTCAGGGTCGGAGCCGCTCCGGCGGAAGGCTTTACCAAGGTGCGCCATGCCGTGCCGATGCTCAGCCTTGCCAAGGCCTATACCGACGATGACGTCACGGATTTCATCGAACGCGGGCGGCGGTTCTTCGATCGCGACAAGGAGCTCGACATCGCCTTCACAGCCGAACCGAAGATCGACGGGCTGTCGGCTTCGCTGCGTTACGAAAACGGTGTGTTCGTGCAGGGCGCGACGCGTGGCAACGGCGCCGTTGGCGAAGACATCACCGCCAATTTGAAGACGATCGCCGATATTCCAGCGAAGCTGAAAGGCTCGGGCTGGCCCGAAATCATCGAGATCCGCGGTGAGGTCTACATGACCTATGCGGAATTCGAGGCGCTGAAGCAGCGATCGGCTGCGGCCGGCGGCCAGGACTACGTCAATCCGCGCAATACGGCGGCCGGATCGCTGCGCCAGAAGGATCCATCCGTCACCGCCAGCCGCAACCTCAAATTCTTCGCCTATGCCTGGGGTTACACGACGGCTGATCCCGCTCCGACCCAATATGATTCGGTGCAGAAATTCGCCGAGTGGGGGTTCAAGATCAGTCCGCTGATGGTGCGGGCGAAATCGGCCGAGGAGCTGATCGCGCATTATCATCGGATCGAGGAGCAGCGCTCGGCGCTCGGCTACGATATCGACGGCGTCGTCTACAAGGTCGACCAGCTGGAGTTGCAGCGCCGCTGGGGTTTCGTCACCGGCGAACCGCGCTGGGCGGTCGCGCATAAATTTCCGGCCGAACAGGCGATGACGACCGTGCAGAAGATCGACATCCAGGTCGGCCGTACCGGTACGCTGGCGCCGGTTGCGCGGCTGGCGCCGGTCACTGTCGGCGGCGTCGTGGTCGAGAACGTCACGCTGCACAATGAGGACTACATCAAGGGCCTGGACTCGACCGGCGAGCCGATCCGCGACGGCATCGATGTGCGCATCGGCGATACGGTCGTGATCCAGCGGGCAGGCGATGTCATTCCGCAGATCGTCAGCGTCGTCATCGACAAGCGGCCTGCTGATGCGGTGCCTTACGAGTTCCCTCACACTTGCCCGATCTGCGGCTCGCCGGCGACGCGCGAGATCAACGAAAAGACCGGCAAGGAAGATTCCCGCCGGCGCTGCACCGGCGAACTGATCTGCCCGGCGCAGGCGGTGGAAGGATTGCGCCACTTCGTGTCACGCGGCGCCTGGACATCGAAGGCCTCGGCGCGGAGAACATAGACACGTTCTTCAATGCGGGATTGATCAAGACCGCCGCCGATATCTTCACGCTCAGGGATCGCCGTCCGGCCGTCACCAGGGCGCTGGCCGAACGCCGCGAGGAGCAGGCAAGGCAGCGCGAGGCCGCATCGGGCAAGACGCGCAAGAATGTGCGCAGCGTCGAGGATCGCAACTATGAGGGCCTCGACAAGCT
>NZ_RZPQ01000657.1:0-3365 GCF_003999135.1 Mesorhizobium sp. M7A.F.Ca.CA.004.06.1.1
GCAGGTTTGCCGGCTCTGAATAGATGGTGCGCGGCGAGCCGATCTGCACCAGCACGCCCTCGGTGAGGATGCCGATGCGGTCTGCCATCGTCATCGCCTCGATCTGGTCGTGGGTGACGTAGAGCATAGTGGCGCCGAGCTCGGTCTGGATGCGCTTCAGCTCGAGCCTGAGATCGCCGCGCAGCTTGGCGTCGAGCGATGATAGCGGCTCGTCCATCAGATAGATCGAGGGCTTGCGCACCAGCGCGCGGCCGATGGCGACGCGCTGCATTTCGCCGCCCGAAAGTTTGGTCGAGCGGTTGGCGAGCTTGTGATGGATGCGCACCATCTTCGCCACCTCCTCGACCCGGCGGCGGATCTGGTCCTCCGGCATTTTCCGCGCCGGCGAGCGCAGCGGGAAGGCGAGGTTGTCGAATACCGACAGATGCGGATAGAGCGAATATTGCTGGAAGACGAAGGCCGTGTCGCGCTCAGCCGGCGACAGTGTCGTGGCATTGTGTCCGCCGATCTCGATCGTGCCGGAATCCGGCCGTTCCAGCCCGGCGATCAGCCGCAGCGTCGTTGTCTTGCCGGCCCCGGTCGGCCCGAGCAGCACGACGAATTCACCATCTGCTATGTGCAGGTCGAGGCCGTCGACGGCGACATGGTCGCCGAAACTCTTGGTCACGTTCTTGATGTGCACCTCAGCCATGCTGGGCCCTCCGCTCCGAGGCGACATCGTGGATCGCGGTTCTCACCGCGCGGCCCGATCCCTTCTCGAACAGCGACAGGCGCGCGCTGCTCAGCGTCAGGCCGACATGGTCGCCGGTGGAGAGCCGGATTTCGGCCGGCACGCGTGCCTTGATGATACCGTCCGCCGTTTCGACCGCGACGATCTGCGTGGTGCCGAGATATTCGGTGCCATAGATGGCGCCGCGCAGCTTGGAGGCGTCGTCGAAGCGTATGTGCTCCGGGCGGATGCCAAGGGCCATGTCGCTGGGTGCGATGTCCTCTCGTACCTCCGGCACCGCGACCTTCGCACCTTGCACGATGATCTCCCTGGCGCCTTTGGCCAGCCCGCCGCCAAAACCCAGAAAATTCATCGGCGGGGAGCCGATGAAGTCGGCGACGAACATGGTTGCCGGGCGGTCGTAGATTTCGCGTGGGCTTCCGAACTGTTCGATGACGCCATGGTTCATCACCGCGATCTTGTCGGCCATCGACATCGCTTCCATCTGGTCGTGCGTGACATAGACCGTCGTGGCACGGATGCGGTTGTGCAGTTCGCGCAGTTCATGGACCATCAAATCGCGGAATTCGGTGTCGAGCGTGCCGAGCGGCTCATCCATCAGGAAGCACTTCGGCCGCCGCACGATGGCGCGGCCGAGCGCGACCCGCTGGCGGTCACCACCGGCAAGTCCGGAGACGGATTTGTTGAGCAGATGATCGATGCGCAGCAGTTTTGCCGTTTCCTCGACACGGGTGCGGATCTCGGGCGATGGCATGCCTTGCGCCAGCAAGGGGAAGCCGATGTTCTTGCGCACATTCATGTGCGGATAGAGCGCGAACAGCTGGAAGACGAAAGCGATGTCGCGCTCGCGGGCCCGCAGCATGGTGACGTCGTCGCCGCCGAGCAGGATCTGGCCGCCGGTCGGCAATTCGAGCCCCGCGATCATGCGCAACGTCGTCGTCTTGCCGCAGCCCGACGGCCCGAGCATGACGAAGAACTCGCCATCCTCGACGACGAAGTTAGAATCCTGCACGGCGACGAAATCGCCGAAGGCCTTTCTCAGGTGCTGGACGCGGATTTCGGCCATGATTATTCCGGGAACTTGGAGACGATGATGAACATCACGGTGCCGGCGAGCATGGTGATGAAGGAGTAGGTGTAGAGCGACAGCGCGAAGGGCTGGAACAGCATCAGGAAGCCGATGGCGATCAGTGCCGTGGCGATGTTCTCCATCAGCCCGCGCCTGGCCCAGGCCGGCCAGCGCGATTTGCGTTTCTCAGGCTTGGTCATGCTCATTTACGCACCGCGCCGAAGGTGATGCCGCGCAGCAATTGCTTGCGGAGCAGAATGGTGAAGACCAGGATCGGCACCAGGAAGATCGTCGTGCCGGCCGCGACCGCCGGCCAGTCCTGGCCGCCTTCGCCGATGATGGTCGGGATGAAGGGCGGCGCGGTCTGCGCGGTGCCCGAGGTCAGGAGTGCCGCGAACGCGTACTCGTTCCAGGCGAAGATCAGGCAGAAGATCGCGGTCGCTGCAATGCCGGTCGTCGCTTGCGGCAGCACGGTGCGCCAGAAGGCCTGCAGCCGCGTATAGCCGTCGATCATCGCCGCCTCTTCGTACTCGCGCGGGATTTCGTCGATGAAGCCTTTCAGCAGCCACACCGCCAGCGACACGTTGACGGCCGTGTAGAGCAGGATCATGCCGAGCGCGGTGTCCGACAGGCCAAGCTCGCGGTACATCAGGTAGATCGGAATGGCGACGGCGATCGGCGGCATGAAGCGCGTCGACAGGATGAAGAACAAAAGGTCGTCGGCGAGCGGCACCTTGAAGCGCGAGAAGCCATAGGCCGACAGCGTGCCGAGGAACACGGCGCAGAAGGTCGAGCCGAAGGCGATGATCAGCGAATTGACGAAGCGCGGCAGGAAGTTGGACGGGCCGGCGATCACCATGTTGCGCTTGCGCGTGGTCTCGTCGCAGAAGCCTGTCGCCGGCCCCAGCGAGTTGATGTATTCCGGCGTCTGACGGGTCCGCGTCGTGAACAGATTGCAGTAGCCTTCGAGGCTGGGCTGGAACAGGATCTTGGGCGGATAGGCGATCGAATCCGGCGGCGTCTTGAAGCTGGTGGCGAAGATCCACAGCAGCGGCACGATCGAGATCAGTGCGTAAAGCACGATGATCGTGCCGGCGATCCGTTTCGAGTTGCTGCTCGGTGCGACGACCGAATGGGCTGTGGTCAGGCTCATCTCTGCTTCACCTTGTTCAGCGCCTTGACGTAGATGTTGGCGAGGCCGAACACCGCCACGAAAAGAATGATTGCGAAGGCCGAGGAATAGCCGGTGCGCCAGCTCTCGAAAGCCTGCCTTTTCAGCGTGATCGAGGCGACCTCGGTGGTCGAGCCCGGCCCGCCGCCGGTCAACAGATTGACCATGTCGAACATCTTGAAGTTCTCGATGCCGCGAAACAGCACAGCCAGCATGATGAAGGGCAGCGCCATCGGCAGCGTGATCGACCAGAATTGCCGCCAGTTGGAGGCGCGGTCGACCTCGGCCGCCTCGTAGATGTATTCGGGGATGGAGCGCAGGCCCGCGAGGCAGATCAGCATCACGTAGGGTGTCCACATCCAGGTGTCGACGATGATGATCGACCAGGGCGCCAG
>NZ_RZPQ01000658.1:0-3364 GCF_003999135.1 Mesorhizobium sp. M7A.F.Ca.CA.004.06.1.1
GCACGTCGACGATCCGCCACAGCCGGTCCTCGTCGCGGATCGGCGGTTCGGACCAGCCCGCGAGTTGGCGGGCGGTGGGGCTGTCGCGGCGGTATTTGCCGGACAGCAATCCGCCGGCAAGCGGGCTCCAGACCAGGACGCCTAACCCCTGGTCGACGGAAATCGGCAGCAACTCGTACTCCGCCTCGCGCGCTTCCAGCGTGTAATGGATCTGCTGCGTGACGAAGCGCGGCTGGTGGCGGCTGTCGCTGATGCCGAGCGCCTTCATCACCTGCCAGCCGGAATAGTTGGAGCAGCCGACATAGCGGATCTTGCCCTGGGCAACCAGCGTGTCGAGCGCGCCGATGGTTTCCTCCAGCGGTGTCACGCCATCCCATTCGTGCAGGAAATAGATGTCGATGACGTCTGTCCTGAGCCGCTTCAGGCTCTTCTCGCATTCGCGGATCAGGTGATGGCGCGACAAGCCTTCATCGTTTGGGCCTTTGCCGATCCGCATCCGTGCCTTGGAGGCGATCAGCACGTCGCCCTTGCGCTTGCCGCCGAGCGCTTCGCCGATGATTTCTTCGGAAATGCCATTCGAATAGACGTTGGCGGTGTCGATGACATTGATGCCGGCGTCGATGCAGAGATCGATCATCCGGCGCGCCTCGTCGAGATCGGTCTTGCCGACCGCCGAAAATGCGCCGGCGCCGCCGAACGTCATGGTCCCCATGGTCAGCGTCGAAACTTTCAGGCCGGAACGGCCGAGGGTGCGGTATTCCATGTCGATCCTCGCGATTGCGTTGGGGAAGGGGCTGGGGAGGGCGCCCGAATGTGGCCGCTATTTGTAGGACAATTTGCGCGACTTGTCGCCATGCCAGGACGCCGGATCGATCATGCCTGGCGGGATTGGCAGCGGCGGCGATCACGCTCGGGCTGCAATAAAACCGTCATTGCAGGCCTATATTGAAGTCGGCTCAGGCGTTGCCGTTCCGGGCTGTAAGCCGGAGTTTGGGGCGCCGGACGTGGATCGACAGAGCTTGCAAGTGGAGCAGCCGATAATGACCGAGCTAAAACAGAATTCTCCGGCCAGGGATTGGCTTGAAGCCGAGCTCGCCGACACGCTCGACGAAGACTATGAGCTCGAAATGTCGGAGCCGGCGCTGTCGATGGAGATCGCCAAGATCTACAAGAACTCGCATCCGCCTTCGATCGATCGCATGCAGTATTTTCGCGACCTGATCACCCTGCAGTCCGAATTGATCAAGCTGCAGTCCTGGGTCGCCTACCACAAGAAGAAGCTGGTGGTGATCTTCGAGGGACGCGATTCGGCCGGCAAGGGCGGTGTCATCAAGCGCATCACCCAGCGGCTCAATCCGCGCATCTGCCGCGTCGTGGCACTGCCGGCGCCGACCGAGCGCGAAAAGTCGCAATGGTATTTCCAGCGCTATGTCCCGCATCTGCCGGCCGGCGGCGAGATCGTGCTGTTCGACCGCTCATGGTACAACCGCTCGGGCGTCGAGCGGGTGATGGGCTTTGCCCAGCCCGATCAGGTCGAAGAATTCTTTCACGACGTGCCGGAGTTCGAGCGCATGCTGGTCCGCTCGGGCATCACCGTGGTCAAATACTGGTTCTCGATCACCGACGAGGAACAGCAGATGCGCTTCCTGATGCGCATCCATGATCCAATGAAGCAGTGGAAACTGTCGCCGATGGATCTGCAGTCGCGTGTGCGCTGGGAGCAGTACACCAAGGCCAAGGAAGAGACCTTCGCCCGCACCAACATCCCGGAAGCGCCTTGGTTCATCGTCGAGGGCAACGACAAGAAGCGCGCGCGGCTGAACTGCATCGACCATCTGCTCAAGCAGCTGCCTTACGAGGAAGTGCCGCACGAGGAGATCACTTTGCCGGAGCGCGTCTTCAACCCCGAATACGAGCGCCAGGTGCTGCCGCGCGAGCTCTACGTGCCGGAGAAGTATTGATGGATCGCTCCCTTCTCCCCGTATAGTGACGGGGAGAAAAAGCTGTAACTACGCCCGCTTGATGGTGACGTGCGTGGCAAGCGGCGTCGCCACCTGCTCGCTGCAGATATAGCCCAGCTTGAGCATATCGAGGCCGGCGAAAAGGTTCTCGCCCGAGCCGAGCAGCACCGGCGCGATCGCCAGATGCATCTCGTCGATCAGTTTTTCCTGCAGATATTGCCGGATGGTGGCGACGCCGCCGCCGACCCGCACGTCCTTGCCGCCAGCGGCAGCCTTAGCCTGTTCAAGAGCTGAATGGATACCGTCAGTGACGAAGTGGAAAGTCGTGCCGCCCTCCATCGTGATCGGTTCCCGCTTGTGATGGGTGAGCACGAAAACCGGCACATGATAGGGCGGGTTGTCGCCCCACCAGCCCTTCCAGCTGTCGTCAGGCCACTCGCCGCGGATCGGCCCGAACATGTTGCGGCCGAGGATCCAGGCGCCGACATTCTCGAAGCTGCGCGCCGCGAACGCCTCGTTGACGTCGGTGGTGCCGCCATCTTGTCCGAGCACCTTCTCGCGGAAGGTGCAGGTGTCGACAAACCACTTGTGCAAGGATTCCCCACCGACGCCGAGAGGATTTTGCAGATCCTGATCGGGACCGGCGCCATAGCCGTCGAGCGACAGGGTGAAAGCGTTGACGCGAAGTTTGGACATGCGAGCCTCCTCGATAACCGGTTGTATTTTGCAAGCAGTTGTTTTGTAGCAAACTGATTGTGAATTGCAAGCGGTATTTTAGAGAACTTTGCCGCACCGCACGTGCAGAGCAGAAAGATCCGGCAGTCTCGACGCGAGCAAATGTTCCGTTGCCATGCAATTGCTTGTGACGAGAGAAATATCGCGGTTCCTTCCTTGCGACGCGAACAGGATGCAGCCGCAAGTGTCAGCCAAAACTATCGGCGCTGCGACGCTTCGAGCATACGTTCGACAGCAAGACGCAGTGGCGGCAGGCTGTCGGTCACCACCGGCCATACTATCGCACCGGAGGTTTTGTGATATTCGTGACGCAAAACGTTGCCTATCCCACGAACTTGTTTCCATGGAATCTCGGGAGCAAGTGCTGCCAAATCATCTGGAATGTGCCGGGCAGCTTCGGAAATGATTTCGATCCCGCGCTCGATGCCATGTCGGAGCAGCCAGTCGCTATTAAAGTCATCCAACGTCTTGCCCGCGGCGGCAGCAGAGATGCCGTCCAGGGCCTCCATGATTTCGGCTAGAATCGGTTCGATCCGGCGCACTGCCATCAAAATATGCGCACAGCAGATTGTTCGATGTCGGCCTTCAACATGGGATTGAGGCTGTCGCGGGTGGTGATATCGATCTCCGCTGACATCTTCTCCTCAAGAAATTGCTTGATGCCGACC
>NZ_RZPQ01000659.1:0-3363 GCF_003999135.1 Mesorhizobium sp. M7A.F.Ca.CA.004.06.1.1
GATTCTCGATTGATGCCAGCTTTCCACAAAACGCTGAAGGCCGCGTTTGGGAAATGGCTCTATTGCCGGGGCAGCGCTTCACCAACCGCTAACCAATCGTGCCTGGCGAAAGCTGGTGACAGGCCGGGGCGGTTCGGCTAATCCGAACCGGCTGCGGCGAACCGTCGGTCGCGGCGTCGCAACGATCACGACTGAAGGAAACGGCATGGCGAATTCGCCTGAAATCATCGGCTCGCTCGAAGACGTGTCGAAGGCCTATTCGGCAATCCTGTGCGACGTCTGGGGCGTGGTCCACAATGGCGAAACGCATTTCCCGGTGGCGGCCTCCGCATTGGCAAGGGCTCGAGAGGCGAAAATCCCCGTGGTCCTGATCACCAATTCGCCGCGCAGAAGTGCCGATGTCGTGGCGCAGATGAACGCGATCGGTGTTCCACCGTCAGCCTACGACCGGGTGGTTACCTCAGGCGACGTGACCCGGGATCTGATCGCCGAAGGGCCGCGCAGGATTTTCCATATCGGCGCCGACCGTGACTTCACTCTCTATGAAGGTCTCGACGTGGAGCTTGTCGAGGAGTTCGAAGCATCCGGCGTCGTCTGCACCGGCCTGTTCGACGACGAGGTCGAGAAGCCCGAGGATTACACGGAGCTCCTGCGGCGGCTGCGCGCCCGGAACCTGCCTTTCATCTGCGCAAATCCCGACATCGTGGTCGAGCGCGGCGAACGCATCATCTGGTGTGCCGGCGCGCTGGCGCGTGACTATGCCCAGCTCGGCGGCCGCACATTGATCGCTGGAAAACCATACGCGCCGATCTACAATCTCGCGATGAAGGAGGTCGCCGAGATTCTTGGCCGGCCGGTCGAGCGCAGCCGGGTGCTGGCCATCGGCGATGGCATGATGACCGATGTGAAGGGCGCCGCCGACAATGGCTTCGATGTTCTTTATGTCTCCGGCGGCATCCATGCCCGCGACTATGGCGATGCCTTGCAACCGGATCCGGCAAGATTGGCGGCGTTCCTGGAAAAGCATGGCTATGGTCCGGTGGCCGTCATTCCCAGACTTCGGTAGGTGACGATGGCAGCCTTCCAGCGCATCCTGGCAACCGCGCCGCTTCCCGCAGACCTGCGCGGCGGCGTGGTGGCGATCGGCAATTTCGATGGCGTCCATCGCGGCCATCAGGCGGTGCTCGAGCGCGCCTCCGCCGAGGCCGGACGGCGCGGCGCACCGGCCCTGGTGCTGACATTCGAACCGCATCCGCGCAAGATCTTCAGGCCTGATATCCCGTTGTTCGTGCTGACGCCGCCGCCGATGAAGGCGCGGCTCCTGTCGCTGCTGGGCTTTGCCGCGCTGGTCGAACAGCCGTTCACGCGCGACTTCGCCTCGCTGTCGGCGGAAGCGTTCGTGACGGATGTGCTGGAAACGAACCTTGGCATTACCCACGCCGTGACCGGGTTCGATTTCCACTTCGGCAAGGATCGTCAAGGCGGCCCGGCCTACCTGATGGCGGCCGGCGAGCGTCACGGCTTCGGCGTCACGCTCGTCGACGCCTTCCGGGACGAGGGCGCCGAGGTGGTGTCGTCCAGCCGCATCCGCGGATTGCTGGGCGAGGGCGAAGTGGCCGAAGCCGCCGGTCTGCTCGGCTACCGCTTCACCGTCGAAAGCGAAGTGGTCGGCGGACAGCAGCTTGGCCGCACCCTTGGCTTTCCAACCGCGAATATGAGGCTGTCGGCTGAAGCCGCACTCAAGGAGGGCATCTATGCCGTCCGCTTCCGCCGCGCCGACGGCACGCTTCACGACGGCGTCGCCAGCTTCGGCCGGCGCCCGACCGTCAATGACAATGGCACGCCGCTGCTGGAAACCTTCGTCTTCGACTTCTCCGAAGACCTCTATGGCGAGGTCTGTCAGGTTTCCTTCTTCGGTTTCCTGCGCCCGGAGGTGAAGTTCGATGGGCTCGACGCGCTGGTCGCGCAGATGAAACGCGATGAAGCCGAGGCACGCGCGCTGCTCGCCGGCGTCAGGCCGCTCTCCGAGCTCGACGCGGCCATGGCTTTTTGAGCCAGGCGTGATGCCGGCTACTTCTTGAATGCCAGGCCGACGGCGATGAAGGTCCAGCCCTGGAAGATCAGGTCGATCGCCAGGAACAGCCCGAGCACCCACAGGCTGTTGACCGGCCAGCCCATCGCGATGATCAGGCCTGCAAGCGCGCTGATGGCACCGGCAGCGACGAGCCAGCCCCAGCCGCGTTCCGGCCGATGGCTGTAGCCGACCCAGGCCCTGAGCACCCCTGACGCGACCAGCGCGATCGCCAGCAGGAACGTCAGCACCGCCGAGGCAAGCAGCGGATTGCCGAAAGCGAAGAAGCCGGCAACGGCGTACAGCAGTCCGCTGAGCAGCCAATAGAAGAACCGGCTCCAGGTCTTGACGCCGAACGCGTGCACGATCTCGATTATGCCCGCCATCAGCATCAGCCATCCCACGACGTAGACGGAAGCCACTGTGGCGACGAACAGATTGGCGAAGGCAATGCCGCCGAAGATGAGCAGCAGCACACCGAGCGCGACAAACCATCCCCATTTTGTCCGTGTCTGTTCGAGCGCGATTTTCAAGGCGTCGCCATGCAGGGTCATTGTCGCGGTCTCCATCGAGGGCTGCGGAATACTGCGGATGGAAGGTAATCCGGGCACGGGCCAACGTCCAGTCGATGACCGGCAGCGGGACCGCTGCAAAAGCGCGAGCGTATGTCTCGGGTTTAAATCAAATTTTACCAAAGGGCCGTCAAAGCTGTCATCGGTAATCGTGTGTGTCGTGTTAGTGGAGTGGCCATGAGTCCGGTCGGAAGAATCTCTCTGGTGTTGGCCGCTGCGGTGCTGGGCGGAGCGGGCACTGCCCATGCGGGCGAGGGCAGCTGGCTGTCCGGCGACTGGTATCTGACCGTAGGTGCCACCGGCATGGTGGCGCCGAATTTCGAGGGCGGCAAAAAGTACCTGCTCAGCGCCTCGCCGATCATTTCGCTGGGCAAGGCCGGACCGGCGGCCCGCTTTGTCTCGCGCAACGACAACATCTCGCTGGCGCTGGTCGATGATGGCGGTTTCCGCGCCGGCCTGACCGGCAAGTTCCTATTTTCCCGCGATGATGACAACGCCGATGAGCTGAAGGGCCTCGATCCGGTGCGCTGGGGCGGGGAAGTCGGCGGCTTCTTCGAATTCTATCCGACCGACTGGCTGCGCGCCCGCGCCGAGCTGCGCCACGGCATTCGCGCTCACAACGGCTTTGTCGCCGACATCGCCGCCGACGCCTTTTACGATGTGACGCCGACCGTCAGGATTTCGGGCGGTCCGCGTGTTTCCTTCGCCTCAGGCAATTAT
>NZ_RZPQ01000065.1:0-14913 GCF_003999135.1 Mesorhizobium sp. M7A.F.Ca.CA.004.06.1.1
GAGTAGAGCGTCGTCCAGCACGACAGGAAATCGTGGCTGGTCGTGTAGCAGAAGTCGGAGGCGTGCGCCGTCGAGCCGATGTCGGTCGGGATGCCCGATTTGTCGATGCCGACAATGTCATCCCAGCCGCGTTCGATCAGGTGATGGGCGATCGATGCGCCGACGATACCGCCCAGGCCGACGATGACGACCTTCGCCTTTTTCGGAAACTCTGCCATTGCCCGCGACTCCAAAGTGATAAAGCGCGCGGACTATAAGGCGGAGCAGCAGCACGATTGAAGCCTGTTTGCGACATTGGCAAAAAGCCGAGCGACCAGACGGCAGAATGCTTCCCGTCGGACCCTTGGCGGTTCGCCTTCCAAGGTGAAGGCTATAACTCAGGCGAAGGCCCAGATGTCCTCGGCCTGGAAGCCGACCTGATAACCTGCTGTCTTCAGCTTGACCACGACCTGGCCGATCTCGGCCGCGGGCAGCGCGCCGACCTCGACCTTGATCATGCCGGGACGGTAGCGCTTGAGGTCGAGCTGTTCGAAGACGATCCAGTCGGCGCCCTCGCAATCGACGAGAAAGGCGTCGATATGGGTGATGCCATTGCGGTCGAGCAGCGTCTGCAAGGTCTCGGATGGCACCTCGATGTCCCTGAGATGCGGCGCGAACTTGTTGAAGTTGGTGTCGGCCTCGCCCCAGGCATTCTTGCCCGACATCAGATTGGTGTCGGTGACCGACGAGCAGCCGATGAACTCGATGGGCAACGTGCCGGCCTCGAGCGCGGCGGCATCGAAAGTGTGGACGGTGATCGTGCCCTTTGTCTTCGTCACCGCCACCGGCTCGATGATGAACCGGCTGGTGTCGGGGTAGTTGGCGCGCAGTCGTTTCTGATTGTACGGCATCGGCTCGACCAGCATCGCGCGTGCGCCAGCTATGCGGTGCAGCCACGGCGTCACATCGTCGAACAGCGCACCGTCGCAGGCACCGACATTGACCATCTGGAACGGTCGCCCTGCCCCACCAAATCGCGCCTTCAGCGCCGCCCTGGCCAGGAACTTCGTGCCGCGCAGCGACGGCCCGCGATCGAGAACACTACTTGGAAGACCAAGCGACAGGGCAACGCGCGCCAGGCTGGATAGCGAACTCATGGCTTGTCTCCGGGAATGATTGGCAAGGGCGCGCGATTCTGGCCACGAGCCGCGGCTGCCCACAGCGCCATGAACGGCGTCGCCAGCAGCAGGAATGGCGGGATCAGATGCGGGAAATAGATGCGCGTGTCGTGGATCGGAAAGACGGTGAACTTCGCCAGCGCGCCGAGCACCAGTGCCGCAAACAGGATGCCGGCGCGGCGGTCGAGGCGGAAGCCGGCGCGGGCGGCGGCAAACCAGCCGGCCAGTGCCAGCACCGACACGCCGACCCAGCTGTTCAGGCTGACGGCACGCAGCAGCGAGGCGGCAAACGCCCTGAGATAGGCGGTGACCGAGAATGGCGGTTCGAACCCGTCCATATTGTAATGCTGCTCAATGCTGGAGAACCACAAATGCGGCCACCAGCCTGGATGATGAGCCCAGTGCGAAATGGCGAAATAGGCGACGAAGGAAGCGGCGAAGCCGGCCAGCGCGCCCCACGCCTTCTGCCGGAACGCAACCAGCAGCACGGCAAAAATGGCAAGAAAAACAATATTGTCTGGCCGCACCATGAAGGCGAGAAAGAGCAGGAGCGCCGTTGCCATCTCGCGACCGCGGACATAGGCGTAGAGCCCGCCGAGCAACAGCGCCGAACACAACAAATCCGGCGTCGAGGCGCGCGCCGCATCGCCGAAATCAGCCATGATCAGCACCGCGCCGACCACAGGCGCCAAGGCCAGTGCCCCTTCGGAGCGCAGCCACATCAGGGCGATCGCGCCGAACAGCAGAACCGAGAACACTGAGACCAGGCGCATCGCCTCGACCGGCGACATCACCGCGCTCATCGTCGACAGTATCTCGGCGTAGAGAAATTTGATCCGGTACATGCCGAGCAGTGAATGGAAGTCGGCGGCATTCTCCGCCATGTGACTGCGGAAGCCGCCGCCATCGTCGGTCAGCGCCTTATAGTCGCCTGCGGACACGCCCGATTTGACAGTGCTGTAGGCATAGTCATGCAGCGCCTGTGCATCGGGATAGGTGCCTTCCTCCGCTATAGCGAGATAGGGCAGCATGTCCCAGTTGGCGTCGGGCATCACCCATGCGGTGAACGCTGTAAAAAGAATGTAAAGCGCGAAAGCCGCCGCGCCGATCGGTGCTGCCAGCCGCGCATAAGTCCCCTCGCCCCACGTCAGAACGGGCTCGGTGAGCCGGTCGACTGGGTTTTGTGGAGCGGGCGACTTGGTCAGCATCGTTGTATCCAGCGAGCGCTTAACGGACCTGGCTTTTGACGAAATCCTTCACGATTCCCACGATGCCGCGCGACAGCAGGCTGTCGAAGGCATCGACGAAGCGGTCGACATGCTCGCGCTGGCAGATCAGCGGCGGCTCGAGCCGGATGACGTTGCGGTTGTATTCGGTGAAGGCGACTAACACATCGTAGTCGCGCAGCAGCAGCGCCCCGATGAAGCCCGACAGCGAACCCTTCAGCTTGTCGTCGAGCACGCTGACGATCGGCCGCAGCACCATCGGCAAGGTCTGCGAGAAGTCGTGGAACTCCAGGCCGATCATAAAACCCTTGCCGCGCACCTCCTTGATGATCTTCGGGTACTTTTCCCTGAGCGCCTGCAGGCGCTGCAGCAAATAGTCGCCGGTGACGGCGGCATTGTCGATCAGCCCCTCGTCGTAGAGCACGTTGAGCCCCTCGATCGAGGTGACGCAGGCCTCGCCCATGCCGCCGAAGGTCGCCATGGCATGGATCATCGCCGTTTTCGGCGTGCCATAGGCCTTCATATAAACCTCGCGCCGCGCGATCATCGCGCCGACCGCGGCCTTGCCGGCGCCAAGCGATTTGGCCAGCGCCGTCACATCGGGAATGACGCCGTAATGCTCGAAAGCATAGAAGCGGCCTGACCGGCCATAGCCGCACTGCACTTCGTCGGCGACCCACAACACGCCATACTGGTCGCACAGTGCGCGCAGCTTCTGCCAATATTCGGCCGGCGCCTGGATGATGCCGCCACCGCCCTGGATGGTTTCAAGCACGATGACCCCGACCTCCGGATCGGAGCGGAACAGGCGCTCGACCGCCTCGATGTCGGCAAACGGGATGCGGACCGTGTTTTCGGCCACCTTGAAGTCCGCGCGGTAAAGCTGCCCGTCGGTGATGCCCAGCACGCCTTTGGTCTTGCCGTGGAAGGAATTCTCGGCATAGACGATCTTCGGCCGCTTCGGACCGGCCGCGCGCTCGGCGAGCTTCACCGCCGCTTCCATCGCTTCCGAACCGGACGAGCCCAAAAATACCATGTCGAGATCGCCGGGCGAGCATTTGGCGATGTTGTGCGCAAGCGCTGCCGCATATTGCGACATGAAGGCGATGGCGATTTCCTGGCGCTTCTCCTCCTGGAATTTCTTGCGTGCTTCCAGGATGCGCGGATGATTGTGGCCGAAGGCCAGCGAACCGAAGCCGCCGAAGAAGTCGAGGATCTTGCGGCCGTTCTGGTCGATGTAGAACATGCCTTCGGCACGCTCGATCTTGATCTTGTGGAAACCGAGCAGCTTCATGAAGTGCAGCTGGCCGGGGTTGAGATGCGCCTTGAACAGGTCGGTCATGCGGGCAACGTCCATCGCCTTGGCCTGCTCGACGCTGATCAAATCGGGCTTGGCGATAGTGGCGGGCGACAGCGACGGCGCGCTGACCATGGTGCGCAAATTGGTCTGTTCGGGCTTGGCCATGACGGTCATTTCAATCTCCTGTCTGCACGCACGACCAGGATCGAGCGCAACGAAAGCTGTTTTTGCGAGCCGCTATTCGGCGGGCACATGTTTGGTGGCGACTGCGTGGCCGGCTTTCTTGGCGCGGTACTCGCTATAGGCGGCGATCAGCATGTCCTCGTCGCGATATTGCGGCACCCAGCCGAGCTGGCGCCCGGCCTTGGACACGTCGAGCACGCAGTCCTCGTCGGCGATCAGATACTGTTCCGGGTCCATGATCGGCATGTTCAAGAGGTCGAGCAGGTCCAGCGTGCACTTGACCGCCCAGCCCGGTGTCGGGATCAGGATCGATTTCGAGCCGGCATGCCGGATCAAATCGCCGAGCAATTTCTTGACCGGCGGCGGGTTGAGCGAACCCAGATTATAGGCCTCATTAGGCACGCCGGCCTTCCAGGCCGCGCGCGCGGCCTCGGCGCAGTCGAACACCGAGATGAACTGATAGGGGTTCCTGCCCGAACCGATCATCGGCACCGGAAAATTCCAGTCGATCAGCTTGAACAGCTTTTCCAGGATGCCGAGCCGGCCTGGGCCGATGATCAGGCGCGGGCGAAACAGCGAGATCGACATGCCGCGCTTGCGCCATTCGGCCGCCAACTCCTCTGTCTTCTGCTTCGACCAGCCATATTCGCCCAGCGGCGCCACCGGGTGCTCCTCGGTCATCGGCTGCGTGACCGTGTGGCCGTAGATCATGTCGGTCGTGTAGTGGACGAGTTTTGACGCACCGGCTCTGTCCATGGCCTGCATGATGTGCTCGGTCCCATGAAAATTCACCGGGAAGAAGAAATCGTGCCGCTTGGAGCGCACCTGGATCGGCGACAGCATCTTGGCCGACAGATTATAGACCATGTCGTCGGCCTTCAGCCCAACCGCCGCGACCGATGCCGGATCGATGACGTCGCACTGGACAAAGCGGACAGTGCGGTAATGCGGCAGGTCGCTCTTGACGATATCGGCGACGACGACCTCTTCACCATCGGCCACAAGTTTCGGGGCGAGATGGCGGCCGACGAAACCGTCGCCGCCGAAAATCACATGTCTCATCTAACGATCTCGTTTGCTTGGATCTTGTCAGGCGTGATGGAAGCCGTCTGGTCTTCATGCCCTCGCTCGCCCAAATCCCGGCCACTTTGGGCGATCAGCACCGTGCCGACGCAGATGAAGGCGATGCCGGCGATGCGCCAGCCATTGAGGTCCTCGCGGAAGACGAAATAAGCGAAGATGGCGACGGCAACATAGGCGAGGCTGAGGAACGGATAGGCGAAGGAGAGCTCGACCTTGGACAGCACATAGAGATGCGATGCCATCGAGATGACGAAGGTACACAGGCCAAAGAACACCCAGGGGCTGAAAACGATCTGCAGCAACTTGACGAGCGGATTGACGCCCTCAAACGAGATCGGCCCGAGCGACATCATGCCTTGCTTCAGCATCAGCTGCGCGGCGGCATTGGTCACCACTGTAAAGAGAATGAAGACGATGTATTTCATGTGTTCCAAGCCACCCCCTCGCGATTCCTACTACAAACCCGCAAACATTTGGTGAAGTCCCAACAATATTTTGAGTAAATCGCGTTATTAAGCATCGATTAACCGGGAATTATTCGAGTTTTATCTATTCGGCCGCCTCGACCGAGCCTCGTCGCGCATCCAACCTCTTCGCGGTGCGCGCCCAGAAGTCAGACATGAAGGCGTGGTCGCGGAGCGCTTCCAGCCGCCGCCATTCGGGAAAGGACGAGGCGAATATCTCGGCGGCCATGCGGGCGTCCTTATATGGATTGACCGCGCCGCCGGCCTCGACCGTGATGCGGTCGAGTTCCCGCAGCAATGTCAGTGTCGCGGCACCCCTGTTGGGGAAATCCAGTGTCAGCGTGTAGCCGGAACGCGGAAACGACAGCAGCGCCGGCGAGCGGATGGAGCCAAAGCGTTTCAGCACCGTGAGGAACGAGCCCTGCCCGGCTTGCCTTGCAGCCGCCAGCAATGCCGGCACGGCCTCGCGCGCCGTCTCTTCCGGCACCACGCTCTGGTGCTGGAAAAGCCCTTTCGGCCCATAAAGCCGGTTCCAGTCGCGCACGCCGTCGAGCGGGAAGAAGAAGCCCTGATATCCGGCCTGGCGCTGCACGGTTGCCCGGCTCTTCCTCCACCTGTAGGCAGCGTTGAAGGCGGTCAGGAACGGCCGGTTGAGCACATTGAACGGCGGCTGGACCGGCACCGAGAAAGTGCCGCCGACGCGCGAGGCGGCATGCGAGCCGTGCTCGGCGTGATTGCCCGACAACAGCAGGCCGCGACCGCTGTTGCGGCCGCCGGCCAATTGGTCGATCCAGGCGACCGCATATTCATTGGCCTGATCGGCCGCCTCGGCCAGGCCGAAGAATTCGCAGAGATCGCGAAACGGGGTCGCCTTTTCGACGATGTCGAGCGAATGCACCCGCATCAGCCGGATCGAGGCCGACAGGATGAGGCCGGTCAGCCCCATGCCGCCGATCGTTGCCGCAAACAGCCGCGCATTGTCCGATGCCGAGCAGCGGTGGGTCTTTCCGTCGGACCTGAGCAGCGTGAAGCTCTCGACATGGCAGCCGAATGTCCCGCGCCGATGATGGTTCTTGCCATGCACGTCGTTTGCGATGGCGCCACCCAGCGTGACGAATTGGGTGCCGGGCACAACCGCCGGGAAGAAGCCGTGTGGGGCAGCGTGGGCGATGATGTCGGACAACAGCACGCCGGCATCCGCCTCGAGAACACCGGTTTCGGCGTTGAAGGCACGAATCCGGTTCAGCGAGCGCATGTCGACGACCGCGCCGGCCGCGTTCTGGCAGGAATCGCCGTAGGAGCGGCCATTGCCATAGGCAAGCAGTGACGCTGGCTTGGCCTGACCGCCCTTCAGCAGCGAGATAGCCTCGTCGGCACCGATGGCGCGCGGCGCCGGCGGCGTAGCAAGGCCAAAGCTCGGGAACCGCTCAGTGGCCATGCCTACCAGCCCCCGATGACCAGCATCACTGCACCGATCAGCACAACGATCTGGCTGCGCCAGTCGCGGATGATGAAGACGACCGGATCGTCATGCATCTCGTTGCGGCGCGCCAGGATCCAGACGCGCATGGTGAGATAAAGCACGATCGGTGCCAGCGGCCAGATCAGCCACGGATGCGGATAAAGCTCGCGCACCGCGACACTGTCCATGTAGAGCGCCAGCACCAGCGCCGAGGAGAAGGCCGAGGCCATGCCGGCCTGGGCGACGATCTCCTGGTCTTCGGTGCGATAGCCGCGGCCGGCAATGCGCTCGCCAGGCGGAATGGCGGTGGTGCGCAGTTCGACGAAGCGCTTCACCAGCGCCAGCGACAGGAAGAAGAAGATAGAGAAGGCCAGCAGCCAGAACGAGACGTCGACGCCGGTCGCCGCCGCACCGGCCAGGACGCGGATCGTGTAGAGGCCGGCGAGTGTCAGCACATCGACCAGCAGCATGCGCTTGAACGACAGCGAATAGGCCGTCGTGACGACCATATAGCCGCCGAGCACAGCCATGAATTCGGGCGACAGGAACAGCCCGGTGCCGATGCCGATCGCCAGAAGCACCGCGATTGCGCCAAGTCCGAACGGGATCGACAGCGCACCGCTGGCGAACGGCCTGTTGCGCTTGGTGAGGTGTTTGCGATCGAGCGCGAGGTCGAAGAAATCGTTGAGGATATAGATGGCCGATGCCACCGAACTGAACGAGACGAATGCCAGCAGGCATTGCCAGATCATGTCGGTGTTGAAATATTCATGCGAGAGCACCATCGGCACTGCGATCAGCGAATTCTTCAGCCACTGATGGACACGCAGCATCTTGACGATGGTCCGCAAAGTCGGCTTCGGCGCCGGCATCGTCTCGGCGCCATGCGCTGCCTGCCAGCGCGCGGCATGGCGGTCGGGCGCGACGACGATCGCGTTGCGCGCTGCATCGAAGACCTGGAGATCGTGACGGCTGTTGCCGGCATAGTCGAAACCGCCATCGCCATAGGCTGCGATCAGCGAAGCGCGCTTCCTGCCCGAGGTGAGATTGGCGAGACCATCGGTGGCCAGCACCTGGTCGAAAATGCCGAGATGGGCCGCGATGGCGTCGGCGAACTTGCGCGGCGTACCGGTCGCCAGCACGATCTTGCGGCCCTCGGCGTGTTCGGTCCGGAGGCGGCAAAGCAGCACCTCGCGATAGGGCAGCGATGCCGGATCGATGTCGATGCGCTGCGCGATTGCCTGCTTCAGCCGCGCCGGCCCGCCGGCGATCCAGAACGGTACCAGGAAGATATAGAGCGGGTTCATCTTGAGAAGGATGAACAGCCCTTCCCACAACAGGTCGGTCGCGATCAGCGTGCCGTCGAGATCGACCGCAAGCGGTATTGCGTTCCTGTCCGACCGCGCATCCATGTCCGTCCTGCCCTGCCCGCGTAGAGTTGCGCGCCGCTTTCCGGCGTCTTGAGGCTGGTATAGCGGGCGATGGCGTAGCGAACGTTAAAACGCCCGGTTGCAGACGGCTGCCGTGACGGTATTTCCGGCGTCATTGTTAAGCGACTGCTACCGGAAACGATAAAAGGCCGAGCAAACGCCCGGCCTCTCAAGATATGCCAACCGGAATTACTTGATTCGGGCGACGCCGCCCGAGATTTCGATGGTTTCCGAACCGGTCAGAGCTTCGAGGTCGCCGTTCGGCAAGGTGACGAAACAGCCATTCGGGCAGAACTCAACCGTTTCGCCACCAGCCAGCGCGAGGTCGGTCTTGCTGCCGCCCTCGGTCACGACCAGCGTGCGGGTCTCGGCGTCCTTGTTGACCGCGCTTGCGGCATGGACCGAGCCGATGGCGGCGACCAGGGCGACGGCAGCGACGAGAGACTTCCACATGGTGCAATATCGGTGTTCCCACCGCCTCTGTTGCATTTCGCAAGGCAATTTCGCCTTTGCATGGGAGCTTATAGGAGATGGAAGCTGAACCGCAACTGAATGCCGCATTCATGCCGCAATCGGTTCCGGCAGGATCAAGGTCGACGGAGTCCCAGCTTAGTCCGGATCTGGCTTCTTGGTTTTGCGGGACTTGACCAGCCGCTTCTTCTCCGCCTCGGCTTCGGCCTTTATCTGCTCCTGTTCGGCGAAGTCGGCCTCGATCTTGTCGTCGTCTGTCGGCCACGCCTTGGGCTTATGGGCCTCGACCACGGCGCGCGGCGTCGAGGGCATCTCGATGTGTTCGCTGCTGAATTTTTCGAGGACGGCAAAACGGATGTCGTTCTGCGCGATGTTGCCATTCATCACATCGGCCAGGAACACGCGGATCTCGAATTCCAGGGCGGCAGGGCCGAAATTGGAAAACAGCACGAAGGGTTCGGGGTTCTTCAGCACCATCGGGTGGCTGCGGGCGATCTCCAGCAGGACGGCATGAACCTGCTTGACGTCGCTGCCGTAAGCGACGCCGACCTTGATGTCGATGCGGCCGAGCTTGTTGCGGTGAGTCCAGTTGCCGACGGCGTTGTTGATCAGGTTTGAATTGGGCAGGATCACCGATTGCCGCTGGAAGGTCTCGATCTCGGTGGCGCGCACGCTGATCTTCTTGACTGTGCCGCTGACATCGCCGGCAACGATCCAGTCGCCCACCTTGAATGGCCGCTCGGCCAACAGGATCAGGCCGGAAACGAAATTGGACACCACGTTCTGCAGGCCAAAGCCGATACCGAGGGAAAGAGCGCCGGCGACCAGCGCCAGGCTGGACAGGTCTATGCCCGCCGCCGAGATGCCGACCAGTGCCGCGAGCGCGACGCCGGCATAGCCGACCGCCAGCCTGATCGAGTTGCGCACGCCGGTATCGACCTTGCCACGCGCCATCACCGAACCGTCGAGCCAGCCCTGGAACCAGCGCGTCAGGAAATAGCCTATGATGAAGACGACGATGCCGGAGAGGATGCCGGTCACCGAAATGGTCACCGACCCGATGTTGATCCCGGTTGCGAGCTTGTAGGCCCAAGCCTGGATATCGCCCAGCTGGAAACCCCACATCAGCAGGATCAGCGGCAGGAACACCAGCACGATCATCACATTGATGGCAACGCTGACGACAAGGCCGAGCTGGTCGAGGGCCGTATCCTCGTAGCTGGATTTGGCCGACAGCCAGCGCCCGACGGTGGTGTTGGCGAAAGCACCCTCCTCGCCGATCGCCTGTGCCGACAGGAAACCGATATAGGCGGTGATCAGCGCGGTGCCGGTAACGACGACCTGCAGCGAAACGAACAGAGCGAGGCCGATGTAACCAAGCAGCGCCGCGACGATGGTGAAAAGACCGAGTGCAAGCGCCGTATAGCGCAGCCATGCCGGCCACGGCCGCCAACTTCCATCACGCGCCTTGAATGGCCTCAGCATCGCCATCAGGATCAGGATGACGCCGACGATGATGGTTGCGCCGAAACTGCGGGCAATGGTCAATGACAGCGGCGAGCCCATTTTGTCGTTGATCACCGACAGGAAGGTGTTGACGCTGATGACCACGGCCATGGCGGTGGTCAGGCGCACCAGCCAGCGCGCCGGCCCCGTTTCGACCGGGATAAGGCGCCAGTTCGGCAGCCGCGGCTCCAGCGCCGCATTGGTCAGCCGGTTGACGCAGAACACCACGCCGATGGCGGTCGCCAATGCATTGAGGAACAGGCCAATATCACCACGCAACACATTGTAATAATTGAAGAAGAAAATCGTCGATCCCAGAAAGGCGGCAACCGCCAGCGTTGGCAGCAAGGTTGACCAGAAAGCCACCGATAAGCGGCTGAGATAGGACGGGTCCTCATTGGAGGGATCGGCTTCGAACACCCTCCCGAACAGCCGCCTGCCGCCGACCAGCAGCACCAGCGCCAGCCCGAGCGCCACGAAGGTCGCTGCGAGGATCGCCTGGAACTTGAACTTGAAAGCGAAGCTCAGCCAGGAAGACACCGCCTTGTACAGATTGGTGTATTCGTCCTTGGCGTCGGAGAAAACCTGCGGGCTCAGCGCATCCGACAGCACGTAGCGTTTGGTCAAAAGGTTGCGGAACAACTCGCTGCGCATATTGCCGATCTTGTCGATCAGCCCGCTGATGCGGATCGACAAGGACTGGGCCTGCGAGATGACGGCGTTTATCTCCGCCTTTTCCGACACCAGCGCCTGGCGCTCGCCGCTGACGATGTCGGGCTCCGGCGGCTGGCCGGCGGCGGGCGCTGGCCCGATCTGTTCAAGCCGGCTGTTGATCTCGCCAAGACGCGTGCGGAAAGCCAGTGCGCTGTTCAGCGATTGCCGAGACAACTCCTCGAGCTGCAAGCGGATATCGACGAGGCTGCTATCCTCATCGGCTTCCTGTTGGATCTTCTTTTCCAGATTGTCGGTCTTGGTCGTCAGGTCCTGCAGGATCTTCTGCTGGTCGGCGACCAGCCCGGCTGGCGCCTGGCCAAGCCCTTGTGCAGCCGCGTCGAACGACATCGGCGCCGAAACGACAAGCGTGAGGATCAAAATGAGACGAAGCAATCGGAAAAGCATGATTTGTTGGCGACTCACCGGCGGCAAAGGCAATTTGAAAAAGCCTGTCCTTGATAAAGACGGCCCTATCATGGGGCAAGCCGTCGTATCGCGAGCCCACCCGATCATTGGCGCCACCGATCACTCACCCCCATCCATCCATCTCAAGCGTCGGCCAGTCGAAAGGCGATGGCGCAATACTGGCTTTGCGGATGCGGCCTGCTCTATAGTCTGCCGCATCGCCCGAACCGGATGACATCAATGGCAGAGTACTCGGCCTTTTCGCTGCTCGCGAACGCGCTCAAGGGAAACAAGGATTGGAAGCCGGCATGGCGCAAGCCTGACCCGAAGGCGTCCTATGACGTCATCATCATCGGTGGCGGCGGTCATGGGCTGGCGACCGCCTATTATCTTGCCAAGGAACACGGCATCACCAATGTCGCCGTTGTGGAAAAGGGCTGGCTCGGTTCCGGCAATGTCGGCCGCAACACCACGGCGGTGCGCTCGAACTACCTGCTGCCGGCCAACACCCGCTTCTACGAACACTCGATGAAGCTGTGGGAGAACCTCTCGCATGAGCTCAACTACAACGTCATGTTCTCGCAGCGCGGCTGCCTGAACCTGGCGCACACGCCGGCCCAGTTCGACGACTATGCAAGGCGCGGCAACGCCATGCGCCATCTCGGCGTCGACGCCGAACTGATGACGAAAGCTGAGATCAAACGTCTGATCCCGGCGCTCGATGTCTCCGAAAGCGCGCGCTTCCCGGTGGTCGGCGGCTTGATGCAGCGCCGCGCCGGCACCGCCCGCCACGATGCGGTAGCCTGGGGCTATGCGCGTGGCGCCGACCGGCGCGGCGTCGACATCATCGAGAATTGCGAGGTCACCGGCTTTCTGCGCGATGGCGACCGCATATCAGGCGTCACCACTTCGCGCGGCGACATCCGCGCCAGGAAGGTGGCCGTGGCGGTCGCCGGCAGCACCGGACGCGTCATGCAGCTGGCCGGCATCGAGACGATGCCGATCGAGAGCCATGTGCTGCAGGCCTTCGTCACGGAATCGCTGAAACCCTTCATCGACACCGTCGTCACCTTCGGCATGGGCCATTTCTACATGTCGCAGTCGGACAAGGGCGGCCTCATCTATGGCGGCGACATCGACGGCTACAACAGCTACGCCCAGCGCGGCAATTTGCCTGTCGTCGACGAGGTGATGAGCGAAATGCTGGCGCTGTTTCCGGGCCTTGCCCGTGTGCGCATGCTGCGCTCCTGGGGCGGCGTCTGCGACATGTCGATGGACGGCTCGCCGATCATCACCACCGGTCCCCTGCCCGGCATGTATCTCAACTGCGGCTGGTGTTATGGCGGCTTCAAGGCGACGCCGGCCTCGGGCTGGTGCTTTGCCTGGACCATCGCCAAGGACCAGCCGCACGATCTCAACGCCCCCTTCACCCTCGACCGCTTCCACCGCGGCCTGGTGATCGACGACAAGGGCCAGGGTGCAAACCCGCGGCTGCATTAGCAATAGGTAGAGTCCAATGTTGATCACTTGCCCCTATTGCGGTCCGCGCGACGTCATCGAGTTCACCTATCAGGGTGACGGCAATCGTGAGCGTCCCGACTCCGCCTCCCAGAATTTCGAGGCGTGGAATGCCTATGTCTATGACCGGCTGAACCCGGCCGGCGACCACAACGAGATATGGCAGCATTCCGGCGGTTGCCGCGCGCATCTGCGCGTCGTGCGCAACACGCTGACGCATGAGATTTCCAGCGTTGCCTTTGTGCGCGGTGATCATCAAGGGCGCGGCGATCATGGCTCCGCCGCGCGCCGCAAGGCGGAGGACAAGGCATGAGCCCGCGCCGCGCCGATACCGGCGGCCGCATCGACCGGCTGAAAACCATCCGCTTCACCTTCGACGGCACGGCCTACACCGGCCATGCCGGCGACACGCTGGCGTCGGCGCTGCTGGCCAAGGGCGTCACGCTTTACGGACGTTCGTTCAAATACCACCGCCCGCGCGGCCTGCTGACTGCCGGCGTCGAGGAACCCAACGCGCTGGTGACGGTGTTGAAGGGCGAGGTTCGCGAGCCCAACATTCCGGCGACCCTGGTCGAAATCCATGACGGCCTGGTTGCCATCAGCCAGAACCGCTTTCCCTCGCTTGCCTGGGACATCAACGCCGTCAACCAGCTCGGCGGCAACATCCTGTCGGCCGGGTTCTACTACAAGACCTTCATGGGACCGGTGTTCGGCCCGCTCAAAGGCACGCGCTTCTGGATGTTCTGCGAACACTTCATCCGCCGCGCAGCCGGTCTCGGCAGCGCCGGAACGGCGAAAGACCCGGCCCGCTACGAGCGCATGAACGCCTTTTGCGACGTGCTGGTGGTCGGCTCCGGCCCGGCCGGCCTGATGGCCGCCAGGACCGCCGCCGATCAGGGAGCGCGCGTCATGTTGGCCGATCTCGAGCCGCTTTTCGGCGGTTCGGCCAACTGGTCCGGGGAAACGATCGATGGCGCACCAGCTGCCGATTGGGCGCGCCGCACCGTCGCCCAGCTCGCAGGCCGCGACAATGTCCGGCTTTTACCGCGCACCACAGTGTGGGGTTATTACGACAACAACACGCTTGCCGCGCTGGAACGGGTCAGCGATCACAAGGATCAGCCAGGCAAGGGCGAGCCGCGCCATCGCTATTGGGCGATCCGTGCCAAATCCGTGGTCCTGGCCACCGGTGCGTTCGAGCGGCCGCTCGTGTTCCCCGGCAATGACCGGCCAGGCGTGATGCTGGCGCATGCAGCCGAGCGCTATGCCAACGAATTCGGCGTGCTGCCGGGCGAGCGGATCGCGCTGTTCACCAACAATGACAGCGCCTATCGGGCGGCCGTCGCCTTGAAGAAGGCCGGTGCCGCGGTCGTCGCCATCGCCGATGTCAGGCCGGAACTTTCGCCGGAGATGCGCAAGCTGGCCGCGGAAGCCGAGGCCGAGATCTTCGCTGGCCATGCCGTCGTCGCCACCGAAGGTGGAAAGGCGCTGTCCGGCCTCAAACTGCAACGCTTCGATATGGCCAACGGCACGCTCATCGGCGATGCCCGCAGTATCCACGCCGATTGCCTGCTGATGTCCGGCGGCTGGTCGCCGACCATCCATCTGGCCAGCCAGGCCGGCGCCAAGGCGGAATGGAATGCCGCGCGGCAGGCCTTCCTGCCGCCGAAGCCAACACAGAGCTGGATCGGCGCCGGCGCCTTCACCGGCAGTTTCTCCACCGCCGAAGCCATCGCCGAAGGCCGCGCCGCGGGCCTTGCCGCAGCCGGTGGCCCCAGCGCGCCTTCTGTATTGCCGGCGGTGGAAGCCGTGCCCGGCGATCCTGATCCGGCACCGGTGTTCGAGATCAGGGCCAAGGGCAAGAGCTTTGTCGACTTCCAGCACGACGTGACGGCAGAGGACGTGCGGCTGGCGCACCGGGAAGGCTTTGTCTCGGTCGAGCATCTGAAACGCTACACCACGCTCGGCATGGCGACCGACCAGGGCAAGAGCTC
>NZ_RZPQ01000660.1:0-3358 GCF_003999135.1 Mesorhizobium sp. M7A.F.Ca.CA.004.06.1.1
GGGGGCGATGCCGATTGTAAGCTGGCGGACCGCCTCCATCTTGTGCATCTGGCGGATCTGGGATTCGGCCTTTTCGCGAGTCTCGATCTCCTTACCGAGGGCGACGTTCTTGCGCACCAACTCATCCTGGGCGACGGCCACCTCACGGAAGCGGCGGCGCGATTCCCTGATCGCGTAGCCGGCAAGCAGGAAGATCGCCAGCAGCGCCGCCAGCGAACCGATGCGTAGCCAGGCCTCGACCTGGTCGGTATGCGCGTCGCGCGCGGCGATGGCTGCGGCACTGATGCGTCGGACCGTATCCATGCTGGTCCGGATTTCGTCCATGACGGCCTTGCCCTGGCCGCTGCGAACCAGATCCAGGGCATTCGTCGCATTGCCCTGGTCGTACAGGGCAATCGTCTCGGCCAGTTCAGCCTGCTTTTGCGAAAGCGCGTCCTTGATATGGTTGATCGGCTGGACGAGCTGGTCGTCGGGGGCGGTCAAGCTGTCGATGCGGGCAAGTTGGCCCGGAATGGCGCGGACAGCGCTCCGATAGGGTTCGAGATAGGATTTCTCGCCGGTCAGCAGGTAGCCACGCTGGCCGTTCTCGGCTTCCTGCGCCAGAGAAAGCAGACCCGAAAGCAATTGCTGATATTCGATTGCCTCGCGCGCGGCGGCGCGGTTGGCCCGTTGTTCCTCGACCAGCATGGCGCGGCTGCCGACAATCAGCACCAGCACGGCGAAGCCGGCGACAAGCGGGAGCGATTGCCATCGCATGGCACGTCGAAGACGAGCAATCATCATCTGTTATGCCGAACCAAAAGAATTCCCCGCAGGCTGCATTTCGTAGGCGGCGGCGGGGCGGAAGGCAATATGCCGGGTTCTGGCGCCGGCAATCGGCCGCCAGCCTTGCGAAACCTTCATCATTTGGCTAAGGAGGCCGCGCATTCAGCGGCCGGCGTCAGCCGGCCTTCCGCTTTTCGGGATTTCGGCTTTTGGCCGGGATCCGGCTTCAGGCAAAGGCATTTCGCTCCCATGGCGCGCATCGTGATGAAATTCGGCGGAACCTCGGTCGCCGACATCGCCCGCATCCGCAACGTGGCGCGTCACGTAAAACGCGAGGTCGACGCTGGCCACGAGGTGGCGGTGGTCGTTTCGGCGATGGCCGGGAAGACCAATGAACTGGTCGGCTGGACGCGTGAGGCCTCGCCGATGCATGACGCACGCGAATATGATGCGGTCGTCGCTTCCGGCGAGCAGGTCACGGCCGGCCTTCTGGCCATCACCTTGCAGAACATGGGCGTGCACGCCCGCTCCTGGCAGGGCTGGCAGATCCCGATCAAGACCGACAATGCGCATGGAGCGGCGCGCATCCTCGATATCGACGGCGCGTTCCTGATCAAGCGCTTCGGCGAGGGCCAGGTGGCGGTGATCGCCGGGTTCCAGGGCATCGGCCCGGACAATCGTATCGCCACGCTCGGCCGCGGCGGCTCCGACACCAGTGCCGTCGCCATCGCCGCGGCGGTCAAGGCTGATCGCTGCGACATCTATACCGACGTCGACGGGGTCTACACCACCGATCCGCGCATCGAGCCCAAGGCGCGGCGGCTGGCCAAGATATCGTTCGAGGAAATGCTTGAAATGGCTTCGCTCGGCGCCAAGGTTCTGCAGGTGCGTTCGGTCGAGCTTGCCATGGTGCACAGGGTGCGTACCTTCGTGCGGTCGTCCTTCGACGATCCCGACGCGCCCGGAATGGGGGATTTGCTCAATCCGCCCGGAACGCTCATTTGCGACGAGGAAGAGATCGTGGAACAGCAGGTCGTCACCGGAATTGCCTACGCCAAGGATGAAGCGCAGATTTCGCTGCGCCGGGTCGGCGACCGGCCGGGCGTTGCCGCCGGCATCTTCGGGCCGCTGGCCGAGGCCAACATCAATGTCGACATGATCGTCCAGAACATTTCCGAGGACGGCAAGTTCACCGACATGACCTTCACCGTGCCGTCGGGCGATGTCGACAAGGCGCTGGCCGTGCTTGAACGCCTCAAGGCTTCGATCGGCTACGATGTCGTGCAGTCGGAAGCCGGCATGTCGAAGGTTTCGGTCATCGGCATCGGCATGAGGAGCCATGCCGGCGTCGCCGCCACCGCTTTCAAGGCGCTGGCCGACAAATCGATCAACATCCGCGCCATCACGACCTCCGAGATCAAGATTTCGATCCTGATCGACGGTCCGTATACGGAACTTGCGGTTCGTACTTTGCATTCCGTCTACGGTCTGGATAAGCAGTAGCGAGAACGATTTGAGTTGTTGCGTGTGCGCCGGTCGCGGTGGAAACTGCGGCGGGCAGAATGCCCATTGGAGAAGAAGCCGCGATGCGTGATCAGGCCAGTGGCCCGCGCGTTTTGCTCAAACGGCTCCGCGAGCTCATGCAGGAGCCGCTGGAGCCGCAGGAGCGGCTTGACCGGATCGTGCGCGACATCGCCTCCAACATGGTCGCGGAAGTCTGCTCGCTCTATGTGCTGCGCGCCGATTCGGTGCTCGAACTCTACGCTACCGAAGGTCTGAACCCGAACGCCGTCCATTTGGCGCAGTTGCGGCTGGGCCAAGGCCTGGTCGGCACGATCGCCGCCAGCGCGCGGCCGCTCAACCTGTCCAATGCGCAGGAACACCCTGCCTTCGCCTATCTGCCTGAGACCGGGGAAGAGATCTACAACTCGTTCCTCGGCGTGCCGGTGCTGCGGGCAGGGCGCACGCTGGGCGTGCTGGTGGTGCAGAACAAGACCATGCGCCACTACCGCGACGACGAGGTCGAGGCGCTGGAAACCACGGCGATGGTGATCGCCGAGATGATCGCCACCGGCGATCTGGCGCGGCTGACCCGGCCCGGCCTCGAACTCGATCTGCGCCGCCCTGTCAGCTTCACCGGCCTGTCCTTCAATGAAGGCGTCGGGCTCGGCCATGTCGTGCTGCACGAGCCGCGCATCGTCGTCACCAATCTGTTCAACGAAGACAGCGAGGAAGAGGTCCGCCGCCTCGAGACCTCACTCAGCTCGCTCAGGCTGTCCATCGACGACATGCTGGAACGCCGCGACGTCGCCTTCGAAGGCGAGCATCGCCAGGTGTTGGAAGCCTATCGCATGTTCGCCAACGATCGCGGCTGGGTGCGGCGGCTGGAAGAGGCCATCCGCAACGGCCTGACGGCCGAAGCGGCGGTGGAAAAGGTGCAGAGCGACATGCGCGCCCGCATGCTGCACATGACCGATCCCTATCTGCGCGAGCGGATGAGCGATTTCGACGACCTCGCCAACCGCCTGCTGCGTCAGCTGATGGGGCGCGGGCCGGAAGATGTCGCCGCATCGCTGCCGAAGGATGCCATCAT
>NZ_RZPQ01000661.1:0-3358 GCF_003999135.1 Mesorhizobium sp. M7A.F.Ca.CA.004.06.1.1
CTGCGCCGTCCGACGGCAACCACCGTGTCGGCTGCCAGCACGAAACCTGGCGCGTAGTCGGCTTCGGTCTGCAGCGAGGCGAACGCCTTCTCGGCCTTTTCCCTCGACAGCCGCTTGGCCAGCGAGCGCGGATGCTCGGCACGCAACGGCGTTTCGTCGACATCGGCCGGCAGCACGCGGTCCGGCTCGATGCCGGCCTGCTGCAAGAGCTCGATCCGGCGCGGCGAACCCGAGGCAAGCACCAGCTTCTGCAAAATGCTCATCGCGGACCAGTCGGGCTTTGCTTACTTGAAACGATAGGTGATGCGGCCCTTGGTCAGGTCGTATGGCGTCATCTCGACCAGAACCTTGTCGCCGGTCAGCACGCGGATGCGGTTCTTGCGCATGCGGCCGGCCGTATGGGCGATGATTTCGTGTTCGTTTTCGAGCTTTACCCGGAACATCGCGTTCGGCAACAATTCCGTCACGACACCCGGAAACTCGAGGACTTCTTCCTTCGGCATTCGATACCTTTGCTTG
Organism: Mesorhizobium sp. M7A.F.Ca.CA.004.06.1.1; assembly: GCF_003999135.1. Classification (NCBI taxonomy): domain Bacteria; kingdom Pseudomonadati; phylum Pseudomonadota; class Alphaproteobacteria; order Hyphomicrobiales; family Phyllobacteriaceae; genus Mesorhizobium; species Mesorhizobium sp. M7A.F.Ca.CA.004.06.1.1. The sequence continues at coordinate 520 of NZ_RZPQ01000661.1, forward strand.
GATGGTAGTTCCAGCACCCTGGCCGGAATTTCGGCGGAACCTATATGATAATCGTCCGCTTGTGAACACGCTTAATCCGTCGCGTTTTTTGCTCCTGGAAGCAGAAAACGTCGGCCTATGCGCACCTTCAGCCGCTCGCGCACGTCGCGATAACTAGCCATGATCTGTTCGCGGGTGCCGCTGGCGTCGGTCGGGTCCGGCGTCGGCCAGTATTCGACCTCGACAGCGAGCGAGCGGGTGAGTTCAAGTGCGGCGTGGTGCGCTTCCGGCGCCAGCGTGACGATGAGGTCGAAATAGTCGTCCTCGAGATCGTCCATCGTCCTTGGGTGACGCCCGCCCAGCGTGAGACCGTCTTCGGCAAGCACCGCATCGACGAATGGATCGCGCTCGCCGGCGCGAACGCCTGCCGAAGCGACAAAGACGGTGGCGGGCAGCATGCGGCGCGCCAGTTGCTCCGCCATGGGCGAGCGCACGGCATTCATGCCGCACAGGAACAGGATCGAACGGGGCAGGGCGCCGGGTGCCAGGGCTAGCCCCGCCAGTGCAGTACGCAGACCAGCGTGAACAGCCGGCGCGCCGTATCGAAGTCGATGTCGATCTTGCCGGACAGCCGGTCCATCAGCGTCTGCGAACCTTCATTGTGCAGGCCGCGGCGGCCCATGTCGATCGCTTCGATGTGGCTCGGCGTCGAGGAACGGATGGCGTCGTAGTAGCTTTCGCAGATCATATAATAGTCCTTGACGATGCGCCTGAGCGGCGTCAGCGACAGGATATGGGTGACGACGGCGGTGCCATCCTCGCGCGCCACGGCAAACACCAGGCGCTGCTCGGCCAGCGACAGTTTCAGCCGGTAAGGGCCGTCGCCGCTGTCACTGACGGGCTGAAAACTGTTCTCCTCGATCAGGTCGAAGATCGCCACCGCGCGTTCATGCTCGACATCGGGTGTCGACCGGCCGATCGATTCATCGAGTTCGACATCGATCAGCCTGGCGCGGGTTTGATCGGGGCCAGACATCGCCGCCTACATGTTCAACCGTATGGCGACGGAGCGTCCATGCGCGTCAAGGCCTTCCGCCTTGGCCAGCGCAATCGCCGCCGGCGCCAAGATCCGCAACTGTTCCGGTCCAAGCTTGAGGATCGACGTGCGCTTGACGAAATCGAGCACCGACAGACCGGACGAGAAGCGCGCCGAGCGCGCCGTAGGCAGCACATGGTTGGAGCCGCCGACATAGTCGCCGATGGCTTCCGGCGTGTGGCGGCCGAGAAAGACCGCACCCGCGTTGCGCATCCGCGACAGGAAGCCCTCGGCGTCGTCGATGGCCAGTTCGACATGTTCGGCGGCGATGCGGTCGACCAGCGGCAGCGCGGCGTCGATGGTCGACACCTGGATCACCGCACCAAAATCACGCCAGCTCGCCGCCGCCGTCTCGGCGCGTGGCAGGCTCTGCAACTGGCGCTCGACGGCTTGTTCGACAGCGATGCCGAAGGCTGGATCGTCGGTGACCAGGATCGATTGCGCCGATGCATCGTGCTCGGCCTGGGCCAGCAGGTCGGCCGCGATCCAGTCCGGATCGTTGCTGCCGTCGGCCACGACGAGCACTTCCGACGGCCCGGCGATCATGTCGATGCCGACGGCGCCGAACACCTGGCGCTTGGCCGCCGCGACATAGGCATTGCCCGGGCCGACGATCTTGGCGACCGGCCTGATCGTTTCGGTGCCGTAGGCAAGGGCGGCGATCGCCTGCGCGCCGCCGACACGGTAGATTTCCGACACGCCTGATATGTCGGCCGCCACCAGCACCAGCGGATTGATGATGCCGCCCGGCGCCGGTACGACCATGACGATGCGCTCGACGCCGGCCACTTTGGCCGGCACGGCGTTCATCAGCACCGAGCTTGGATAGCTCGCCGTGCCGCCCGGCACATAGAGCCCAACCGCCTCGACCGCCGTCCAGCGCCAGCCGAGCTCGACGCCGGCGGCATCCGTATAGCGGTCATCCTTTGGTCGCTGCCGCTCATGATGCGAGCGGATGCGGTCGCGCGCGAATTCCAGCGCCTCGATCGTCTTTGGGTCGGCGGCCTTGTAGGCCTGGGCGATGTCGTCCTTCGAAACGGCAATGCCCAGTCCAGCCAGATCGGCGCGATCGAATTTCCGTGAATAGTCGATCAGCGCCGCGTCGCCCTCGGCGCGCACGCGCGCGATGATGGCGCCCACCGCTGCATCGACGTCGGCGGACACTTCCCGCTTGGTCAACAGGAAGGCGGCGAAACGCTGCTCGAAATCGGCGTCGGACTGACGAAGCGTGATGGCCATCGGACGCTCAGGCCTTGTGGATGGGGCGCGAGGTGGCTTCCCACGCCCCGCCGATGTCGGCAAGGCGGGCCTCGATGCATTCGACGTCGAGCATGATCGCACCGCCGCCCGAGAAGATCAGCTCGACGATGCCGGCCGGCTTGCTGATCTCGATGAAGCTGATCGCCAGCAGCGACAAGACTTCCGCAGGCTTGTCGCGGTCGATGCCGCTGGTCTTGGCGCCGAGCACGCGGTCGAAATGCAGCACGGCCTGCCGTCGCTCATTGTGCTGGCGAAACAGGCCGGATTTTGCTTCCCAGACGAAACGGTTCATGGTCAGCAGGAAACGCTTGGCCGCAGGCAGGAATTCGAGGTCGCTGACTTTCAGCACGGCATCCTGGACATGAGCCGAAACGATGCTCAGGTCCTGGTCGTCTAGCGCGATAAGCTTAAGGCCGGTCATGCGGATTTCGCACCTGAAGGTTGATTGTTCAGCCTTCTGTTAGGCGGTCTTGGCGATCGGTGCAACCGCACCAACAGCTGCAG
>NZ_RZPQ01000662.1:0-3353 GCF_003999135.1 Mesorhizobium sp. M7A.F.Ca.CA.004.06.1.1
GTACCAGATGGCCAATGAGCTGAATTCGTTCAGCGGCACGCCGCGTTTCCTGCTGGTGCCGGCCAAGCACTATGGCGGCAAACCTTTGCTGGTCGTGCAGGCGCAAGGCAATTCTAGCCGCGTCGACGTCTTCGGACCGCTGATGAACGATCCGCTCGGCGCCCGCATCGGCTCCGACATTGCGCGCTGGCAGGCCGGCAATCCGGCCTGCGCCGCGACGGCCTAGCCCATGGGCCGGTTCCTGCAGATTGTGGGACTGGTCGTCGGTCTCGCCGGGCTCATCCTGCAGTTCTGCATCAGCATTCCGGCGTCGATGGAAGCCGGCCGCAGCCTGCTCGGCTCCATCATTTTCGTCTCCAGCTTCTTCACCATCCTGACCAACATCGGCGCGGTGCTGGTGTACACGTCGCTGCTGTCACCCACCTTCTATGCCTGGCTGCCGGCCTTTGCAGGCGCGCGGATGCGGGCCGGCGTTGCGGTTTCGATCGCGCTGGTGTTCATCGTCTATGCCACGGTTCTGGCACGGCTCTGGCAGCCGCAGGGCCTGTTCCTGCTCTGCGACGTCCTGCTGCATTATGTGACGCCGGTGCTGTTCGTGCTGTGGTGGCTGATCGCAGGCGCTGACGGCAGGACGCGCTGGAGCGACATTTCCTGGTGGGTGATCTATCCCATCGCTTATCTGGTCTATGCGCTGGTGCGGGCGCCGTTTGCCGGCGAGGTGCCCTACCCTTTCCTGGACATCGCCAGGAACGGCGCGACCAGCGTCGTCATCTCAGCCGCAGCCATCACCGGACTTTTCCTCGTGCTGTGCGTGGTCGCCGTCCTTGCGGACCATGCCGGCGCACGCACCAGGGCATCAAAACTCGGTTAGCTATCAGTCCCAGAACGGCCTGATGCCCTCGCGGTGAGCATCGCAGCGTGTGACGCCGATATCCTTGAGCTGATCATCGGTCATTTCCAGCAGCGCCAGCCGGCTGCGGCGGCGCTCCAACAGATGGTCGATCCATCTCGCCAGCGATCTGACCAGACGCACCAGACGGCTGACAAAGCCGCTCCGGTCTGATGGACGTGTCGATTGGCCAGATAAACCGGCTCTCGAGTGACGGATTGTAGCGATTGTATCCATTATCTTTCTACCAGAATTCCAAATTGTACCCTTTTTGGCACGCAATCGATATGGATTGACTCATGTGTAGGTGCAATATAGAAACTTGTCACCATGACAAATTGGCTCCCCGATTTCACTGCCGGCTCCGGCCCGCTGTATCAGCGGCTGGCGGATTCCATCGAGACGGACATCGATCGGGGGGTGATCGATGCCGGCGCAAAGCTGCCGCCGCAACGCGACCTCGCCTACGACATCGGCACCACCGTCGGCACGGTCGGCCGGGCCTATCAATTGCTGCGCGAGCGTGGGCTGGTGAGCGGCGAAGTCGGGCGTGGAACCTATGTGCTCGGCCAGCGCGCGAAGCCGGATTTTCCGGCTCCGGACGTCGGCGGCGAAGGCACGCGCTATATCGATGCGCCTAAGGGCAAGCTGCGTTTCGACAGCACCGCAGCACCTGATATCGGCCAGGGCGACATTGTCGCCGGTGTCCTGTCGCGCACGGCGCAGGACCATCCGCATGAGATTTCGAGCTACACGCGGGACTTCCCCGACCGATGGTACGAAGCCGGCGCCCGCTGGTTGGCGCGCAATTCGTTTCGTCCGAGTGCCGACACCATCGTTCCCACGCTCGGCACCCATGCGGCGGTGATGGCGGCGATCGCGGCGCTCACCATGCCTGGCGACTATATTGCCTTCGAGCACCTCACCTACTCGCAGATTTCCCGCAGCGCCGGCCTGATCGGCAGGCGCACCGCGCTGGTGGCATCGGACGAGGAAGGCATCGATCCGCAGGATTTCGAGCGCGTCTGCGCGCAAAAGCATCCCAAGATGATCTTCCTGATGCCGACGGCGCAGAATCCGACGCTGGCCACCTTGTCGGCGGCGCGCCGCGAGGCGATCGCCCATGTCGCACGCGAATACAACGTCGTCCTCATCGAGGACGATCTCTATGGCAATCTGACCGATGATCCGACACCATTGCTGGCCGAGTATGCGCCTGAACGCACCATCGTCGCGGGCGGCCTGTCGAAGTCGGTCGCAGCCGGTGTGCGCGGCGGCTGGCTTTCCTGCCCGCCCGCCTACCGCCACCGCATCCGTGTCGCCCACAAGATGATGACCGGCGGCATGCCCTTCCTGCTGGCGGAGGTGAATACAAGGCTGGTGCTGTCAGGTCAGGCGGATGAGATACGCAAGCGCAGCATCGCCGAAATCGGCGCCCGCATCGCCATCGTGCGCGAGACTTTGGCCGGCTTCGCGTTCAAGTCGCATGACAGGGTGCCCTTTGTCTGGCTGACCCTGCCCGACCCCTGGCTTTCCGGCACCTTCAAGAACGCCTGCCTGGAGCACGGCGTGCTGATCGACGACGAGGACGAATTCAAGGCCGGCCGTTCCGAGCAGGTTTTCCATGGTGTCCGCTTTGGCGTTTCGCAGCCGAGACAGCGCGGGGATATCGCTGAAGGCGTCGCGGCGATCCGGCGACTTCTCGATGAAGGCCGCGCCGGCTACGACAGCTTCTCCTGACACTGCGTGGCTTTGTCCGGTTTTCCGTCGTTTTTCGTCAATCCATGGGTGTATCGGTCGCAAGGCTTGCGATAAGACGGGACTCAAAATCCCAACGTCCCGGATATAAATCGCCGCCCATGACCATTTCCAATTCCGTGCCGATCACCCCCGAGCTCATTGCCTCACACGGGCTCAAGCCCGACGAGTATCAGCGCATCCTCGATCTTGTCGGGCGCGAGCCGAGCTTCACCGAACTCGGCATCTTCTCGGCGATGTGGAATGAGCACTGCTCCTACAAATCCTCGAAGAAATGGTTGCGCACGCTGCCGACCACCGGACCTCAGGTCATCCAGGGGCCGGGCGAGAATGCCGGCGTGGTCGACATCGGCGACGGCGACTGCGTCGTCTTCAAGATGGAGAGCCACAACCACCCGTCCTATATCGAGCCCTACCAGGGCGCGGCGACCGGCGTCGGCGGCATATTGCGCGACGTCTTCACCATGGGCGCCCGGCCGATCGCGGCGATGAATGCGCTGCGCTTCGGCTCGCCTGACCATCCCAAGACCCGGCACCTCGTTTCAGGCGTGGTTTCCGGCGTCGGCGGCTATGGCAACGCCTTCGGCGTGCCGACAGTCGGCGGCGAGGTCAATTTCGACGCCCGCTACAATGGCAACATCCTGGTCAACGCCTTCGCGGCGGGCCTTGCCAAGACCGATGCGATCTTCCTGTCGGAAGCCAAGGG
>NZ_RZPQ01000663.1:0-3350 GCF_003999135.1 Mesorhizobium sp. M7A.F.Ca.CA.004.06.1.1
TCCTTGGCCTGATCCTGCTCGGCGTCGTTTTGTTCGCGCGCGGCGGGCTGCTTGGCCTTTTGGCTGGAGAGGCGCGTCATGGCTGAGCTGGTCCTCGAAATACGCGATCTCAAAAAGACTTTCGGCGCGCTGAAGGCCACCGACGGCGTCAGCCTCGATCTCAAGCCGGGCGAAATCCACGCGCTGATCGGCCCCAATGGAGCCGGTAAAAGCACGCTGATCCACCAGATCTCGGGCTCGCTCCGGCCAGACAGCGGCAGTATCCGCTTTCTCGGCCAGGATATGGCCGGGCTCGACATGGCGGCCCGCGGGCGGCTTGGGCTCGGCCGCAGCTTCCAGATCTCATCACTCGCGCAGGAGTTTTCCGCGCTGCGCAATGTGATGCTGGCGGTGCAGGCACGCCAGGGAACGAGCTTCCGCTTCTTACGCCCCGTGATGAGCGACAAGAGCCTGACAGAACCGGCGATGGCGATGCTGGAGCGCGTCGGCCTTGCCGGGCGCGCCTACGTGCCAGCCGCTGAGCTGTCGCATGGCGAACGCCGTCAACTCGAAATCGCCATTGCGTTGGCCCTTGGATCGAAGGCCTTTTTGTTCGACGAGCCGATGGCCGGCATGGGGCCAGACGGATCGAAAGCGTTGACGAAATTCCTCGACGGCCTGCGCCACGAAGCGCCGATCCTGCTCGTCGAACACGACATGGATGCCGTCTTCGCGCTTGCCGACCGTATCTCGGTCCTCGTCTATGGCCGCGTCATCGCCACCGGCACGGTGGACGAGATCCGCAACGATCCCGAAGTGCGCCGGGCCTATCTCGGAGAAACTGCGTGAGCCTGCTGGAACTCAACGGCGTCGAAACCTTCTACGGCGCATCGCAGGCGCTGTTCGGCGTCTCGCTCGACGTCAGGGCGGGTGAGGTCGTGGCGCTCATGGGCCGCAACGGCATGGGCAAGACGACGACGATCAATTCCATTCTCGGCCTCGCGAAACCGCGCTCAGGCTCGATCAGCTTTGGCGGCCGCCAAGTCGCCGGCATGCGCCCGCACCGCATCGCGCGCCTTGGCCTGGGTCTGGTGCCGGAGGGAAGGCGCTGCTTTCCCAATCTGACCGTACTGGAGAACCTGCTGGCCGCAGCACGCGGCAGCGCGTGGACATTGGAAAAAGTTGTCGAGCTGTTTCCGCGTCTCGGCGAACGCCGCGACCAATATGCCGGTACACTGTCGGGCGGCGAGCAGCAGATGGTAGCCATCGGCCGCGCGTTGATGACCAATCCGAGCCTGCTCATTCTGGACGAGGCGACCGAGGGTCTGGCACCTGTGATCCGCCAGGACATCTGGGCAGCAATCCGCAAGCTCAAGTCGAGCGGACAGTCGATCCTTATCGTCGACAAGACGCTTGCCGAGCTTCTACCTGTGGCCGACCGCTGCTTCGTTCTGGAAAAGGGCATGACCGTCTTCGAAGGCACGCCCGAGGCGCTGACGCCAGAAATTCAGGACCGCTATCTCGGCGTATGAAAAAGGGTGTCAAACGGCTTCCAAACTGACCCGGCGCGGTGCTGTTGCTGGCCAGCGATCTTCTGGCCCGAACGCTGCTGCTGCCGCAGGAGCTGCCGATCGGCATCATCACCAGCTCCGTCGGCGCGTTCTTCGTCGTCACCATGCTGATCCAAAACCGGCTCTGAGCGCGCCAATGAACCGCTCTTGCAACAGGCCGCCGGCTCAGACCGTCCAGAAATAGCGCACGATGTGGAAGAACACCGGGGCGGCGAAGACCAGGCTGTCGGTGCGGTCCATCATGCCGCCATGGCCTTCGATCAGATGGCCCCAGTCCTTGACGCCCTGATCGCGCTTGATGGCCGAGGCGACCAGCCCGCCGAGAAATCCCATCGAGCAGGCGACGAAGGCCACGGCTGCTGCCTGCAGCGGCGAGAAGGGTGTCACGAAGGATAGCAGCGCGCCGAGCAGGCTCGCCGACACCAGTCCGCCGATCAGCCCTTCCCAGGTTTTCGACGGCGAGACGTTCGGCGAAAAACGGTGTTTTCCAAACAGCTTGCCGAAGATGTACTGCAGCACGTCGCTGCCTTGCACGACGATGATCAGGAACGCGATCAGCAGCAGGGTGCGGCCTTCGAAGCCCGGCACCTCGAGTGTCAGCAGGGCAGGGACATGGCTGACGCAATAGACCGAGATCATCACCGCCCATTGCTGCGCGGCGATGCGCTCGAGGAAGCGTTCAGTGTCGCCATGCAGCGCCGTGATGGCCGGCATCAGCAGGAAGCAATAGACCGGAATGAAGATGACGAAGAGCCCGTACCAGGCGGTCCACACCAGCCAATATTGAAACGGTATGATGATGCCGAACATGCCGAGCAGCACCCAATGGTCGCTGCGGCGGGTGTGCGTCAGCGTCACGAATTCGCGCAGCGCGGCGAAGGAGATCAGAGCGAACAGGATGGTCATCCCGTAACGCCCGAAGAAGAAGGCGACCGTCATCAGCGCCACCATCACCCACCAGGCGTTGATCCGCTGGCTGAGATTGACCAGCGTTGAGCTAAGCGGCTTCGGCGCTCGCGCCGAAAGGATGGTCGCGACGATGCTGGCGGTGGTCAAAACCGCCAGCAGGCCGATGATCAGAATGGAGATTTCGTGGCGCATCAATCGTCTCGCTCGGGACGCGGGTTGAGCGCCAGAAGCGCGGCGTGGGCGCGTTCGAGGAAGGCGCGGCGTTCTTCGCCCGGACCGATCGCCACCGGCGCGCCGAAGACGACGCGGCACAGCAGCGGCACCGGCAGGAACTGGCCCTTGGGCAGCACGCGCGACATGTTCTCGATCCAGCACGGGATCAGCTCGACCTGAGGCCGCGCCGTCGACAGATTGTAGAGCCCGGAGCGGAAGGCCAGCAGCGGCTCTTCGGTCATGTTGCGTGTGCCTTCGGGAAACAGGATCAGCGAGTGGCCCTGGTCGAGAACCGACAGCATGATCTCGATCGGGTTTTCCTCAGGTCTCGTCCACTGCCGGTTGATGAGCACCGACGACAGCATGTCCTGCGCGATGAAGCGGCGCAGCCGCGACTTCCCCCAATATTCGCCTGCGGCAACAGCATGGGTGATCGCGCGCTCGCTTTCGCTGAGACAGGCCGACAGCAGGATAAAGTCGCCATGGCTGGTGTGGTTGGCGAAATAGATGCGCTGGCGGTCGGAGGGCAGGCTGCCGTTCCAGATCGGACGCACGCCCGTCACCATCCGGGCCAGCGCCGAGAGGCCGACGGAGGTTACCGTCTGCAGCAAGGTGAAGGTCTTGAGCGAAAGCCTGTTCATCGCGGCGCCCAAAACCCTGACGCCAGAAGTGCTGCGG
>NZ_RZPQ01000664.1:0-3345 GCF_003999135.1 Mesorhizobium sp. M7A.F.Ca.CA.004.06.1.1
GAGCCGGCGCCCAATTGAAGCCGGTTGAAAGAGAGCGCGCCGCGACGAAACCGCCGAGACTGACGGTGTTGATGCACGCTTCCGTTCCGCCGCATACGGCGATGTCGGCTTCGTTGGCGCGGATCAGGCGGGCGGCGTCGCCGATCGCTTGGATGCCCGCCGCGCATGCCGTCACCGGTGCGCCGAGTGGACCTTTGAAACCATGACGGATCGAGATGTGGCCCGCCGCGAGGTTTACCAGGAAGGACGGCACCGTAAAGGGAGACAGGCGGCGGGCGCCACGCAGGTCCACCGTGCGCACCGCCTCGGTGATGGCGGGGAACCCGCCGACCCCTGAAGCGATGATCGTGGCCGTGCGCAGGCGATCGGTTTCCAGGGCAGGCTTCCATTGCGCCTGCGCCAGCGCCTCTTCCGCCGCGGCCAGCGCGAAGAGAATGAACCGGTCCACCTTGCGTTGATCCTTCGCCGACAGGACGGCATCGGCATCGAAACCAGCCTCCGGATCTTCGCCCAGGGAGGGAACCACGCCGCCAATCTTAGCCGGCAGATCTCCCACCACATCGTCAGGAAGCCTGCGAACGCCCGACCGGCCGGCAAGCAGGCGTGACCAGGACGCTTCGACATTGGCGGCAAGGGGCGTGACCGCTCCCATGCCCGTGACGACAATCCGTTGCATCTGCTCTCCTGTCCTTGGTGTGCCGGCGGCGCTGCTCGCGCCGTTCAAGCGGCGACTGCTTCGCGAACCTGATCGGCCGCCGCATCCAGAAAAGCCTGTGCAAGGTCGGGGTCGTTGACGACCCGCGAGAGCACGACCGCGCCGACCATCGTCGAGAGAACGGCCATTGCCTTGTTGCCGGTCTTTTCGCTGTCGCCCTCGCCAACCCAACCGCCGAGCATCTCAAGGTACGCCTTGATGCCGACTTCGAATGATGCCTTCACCTCGGCACCTTGCCTGGCCGCATCCGAGCCGAGCGCAACGACCGGGCAGCCGTCCATCTTTTCCCCGCGATGGTCCATGCTGAGGTAGAATGAGATCACCCCGTCGAGCGGGCTCCCAGGATGTGCGGCGGTCGCGGCCGACCATTTGTGGGTGGCGCTTTCCATCGCGCGCCTGGACGCCAGCGCCGCCAGATCGTCCTTCGACTCGAATTGCTTGTAAAAGGCGCCCTGGGTCAGCCCGGCACCCTTCATCAGATCCTTGAGGCCGATGCCGTCAAAGCCGCGCTCCCGAAAAAGCCGGCTTGCCACATTGATCACGGTCTCGCGGTTTTCCGCGGCCTGAGTGCGACTCACACGCATCGTCATCTCCTTTTTAGATTGCATTCGTAATCTATACCCTATATAGAGGGTGAACGCAATCTAAAAAAGGACAAATGAGATGATCCCCAAAACCCTGAGCGCCTCGCTGCTGGCAGCGCTGTTTCTTGCAACCCCGGCTCTTGCCGAGGAAGCCACCATCGGACGCCCGATCGAAGGCGGCAGCCTGCACCAGGGACACCTGGACATGGTGGCCTACTACGTTCCGCGCGGCGACCTGCTTGAGGTCACCGCCACTTTCGCACCGAAGGCCGGGGGTGATCCGCTGCGGGTTGTCATGGGCCTCGCCAACAGTGACGCTGTGTCGTTTTCCATACCGGGCTACCCGGGCTCGCTCTACGCGTTCTCAAGGTCCGGTAAGGAAGTGACGGTCTCGACCGAGACTGACACATCCCTGCGAGCCGACGCGACAATGCCCTGACCTGACGCGCAGGCCCGCGGCCGCGCGATGCTGGCCGGGGCTCTCGCGTCGGAACGGCGCGCCACCAATAAGTTCGGAGAGAGGTCACATGCTTTACAGCTATTTTGTCGAGAAATCGATCCGGCAGAGCTTCGACGACGTCAACAACCATCGCTGGGACGCGGCGGTGAAGGCCATCGCGCCGCATGTCCATCACCGGGTTGGTGGCGCCCACGCGCTTGGTGGGGAGCGCCACGACAAGCAAGCCCTGCGCCGCTGGTTCGAGCGCCTCGGCCGTGTTCTGCCCACTCTCCATCTCACGGTCAACCACGTCTGGGTGAAGGGTTGGCCGTGGCATACCACCGTGTTTGCCCAGTGGGATGGCACCGCAACCCTGCTCAACGGCGATACGTCCTACATCAACCGTGGTCTCCACGTGTTCACGCTGCGGTGGGGCACGGTTCATGCGCTCGAGGAGTTTTACGATTCACAGGCGGCGGCGCGCGGTCTCGCCGCTCAAGCCGCAGCCGGCCTCGAAGAGGCTGTCGCCGAACAGATAACAAGCTGAAGCGCGGTTCGAGGACGGCCGGGTTGCCCATGCGCCGACCGGCTCGGGTCCCGAGCCATCTCCGCTGCCGCGCTCCAACTTGTTGCAAGACGTTCAAATTTGAGCTTCCGCACTCATGCTTTGTCGAGAGTATCTCCCGTATTCACTTAAACGGTCTGCGCCGTAGTTTTTAGCCGTTCTGAATCGCCGTCGGCGACGATGACGACGAAATAGGAGAACGCAATGACTCGCAATCACGTTGAACGTCTTGGAGAGTTCCGGGAAATCCTGGTCGCAACCCGACGCGAAGGAGTCCGCAACGTGCACCATACCCGCGATGCAATGCGGGCAAGTGGCTTTCAGATAGGGGACAGCGATGGCTCCAGCTACGGAGCCGAGCTGAAGGCGCTCCAGGAAGAAATTGAGGCAGTCGATCGCGCCATCGAAGACGAGAAGCGGTTGGCCCAGGCCCTCGAGAGCGCAGCTCAATCCCGCCGGCCGAGCAAGCCGAGAATCGTGAAGGGAACATAGTTCCGCTCTCGGCCGAGACGTTCATTGCCTCGGTGCCAAGCGCCGGCTCACGGCACGAACGTTTCTGCAGGCGCCGCTTAATCAGCTACAATATTGGGACATAGCGGCCGCCAAACCGGCACTGTCCTGTTTCAATGCCCAAACTCCAGCGGCGGCGCCAACCGGTCGCGCCGCAGCCAGCGCGCCAGAAGCAGCGCGGCCACCACGGCCAGCCCCGTCGACAGGCCGATCCAGATGCCGACGCCATGCAGGCCGAAATGGAAGGCGAGCAGCACGCCGAGCGGCAGGCCGACGCCCCAATAGCCGATCGCGGCATAGATCATCGGCACCTTGGTGTCGTGCAGGCCGCGCAGCATGCCGGCGGCCACCGCCTGGGCGCCGTCGAAGACCTGGAACAGCGCCGCGAAGACGAGGAACGACACGGCAAGTTCGATCACCCTGGCATTGGCCGGATTGCCCAGATCGATGAAGGCGCTGATCAGCGGATGCGGCCACAGGAGCATCACCAGCCCCATCAGCGCCATGAACGAGACACCGATGACGAAAGCGG
>NZ_RZPQ01000665.1:0-3340 GCF_003999135.1 Mesorhizobium sp. M7A.F.Ca.CA.004.06.1.1
GCTTCTCGCCGTAGCGGGCGACGATCGACAGTGTCAGTGACGTGGCGAAGAAGGCGGCCGCCAGGATCGCCGTCGCACGCGTCAGGGCATTGGCAGCACCACGCGCGGTCATGAAGCCGGATCCGCCACCGATGCCGAGGCCGCCGCCTTCGGAACGCTGCAGCAGCACCACGCCGACAAGGGCGAGCACGACCATGAGATGGATGACGATCAGTACGGTTTCCATAGTTTATCCTGGCAAGGCCTTGCCCGGCCGCGGACACGACCGGTGAATTGGAGGCGGCTCAATACAATGCTTTGACGGCATTTCCAAGCCCGTGGCCGGAATATGGGAAGCAACCCGTCCTTTGCAACGATTTCGTGCACCGGAAGCCCTGTCCGGCGGAGCGAATGTCTTCAGGCAATATTGCGATAAGCCTCGGCGATGCCGAGAAAATCCGCCGCTTTCAGGCTGGCGCCGCCGACCAGCGCGCCGTCGACATTCCTGACGCCGAGCAGTTCGACCGCGTTGGAGGGCTTGACCGAGCCGCCGTAGAGAATGCGCATCTTCGCCGCGACGCCGCCGAGCTTTTCCGACAGCTTTTCGCGGATATGTGCATGTGCTGCCGCCACATCGCCGGCCGTCGGCGTCAGGCCGGTGCCGATCGCCCATACCGGCTCATAGGCAATGATGGTGTTGGATGGGGTGGCGCTTGACGGGACCGAACCATCGACCTGCCGCGACAGCACGTCCAGCGTGGCGCCCGCTTCACGCTGTTCATGCGTTTCGCCGACGCAAATGATGGCAACAAGCCCGGCACGCCATGCGGCGGATGCCTTGGCCTGGACAGTGGCGTCATCCTCGCCGCGTTGCTCGCGGCATTCGGAATGGCCGACGATGACATGGCTCGCACCGGCATCCCTGAGCATTTCCGCCGAGATGCAGCCGGTGTAGGCGCCGCTCTCCTTGGTATGGCAATCCTCACCGCCGGCATGCACCGGCGTGCGTGACAGGATCTCCGCGGCGTGAGCAAGCAGGGTTGCGGGAACGCAAACCAGCGCTTCGGTCTCCGCGTCAAGTCCGCTCATGAAACCGTTGCCGATCATCCGGAGCTCGTTGAGCGAGGCGCTGGTGCCGTTCATTTTCCAGTTGCCGGCGACGAGCGGGCGAATTCCTGGCGTCATGGGTTTGCTTCTCCGGATGATATCGGGGCTCTGGCCCTCACTACCAAAATCAGGCCACAAAGCAATCGACAGTGGGCCGGAAGGGCGCTATTGCGCTTGTTTCAGACTCGGCGCGTGCGAAAATGCGCATAAATCGGAAGTAAAAATGCTTGGTATATTGAGAAACGCGGCAGGCACCTGGGTCGCGAAGGGGCTGTTGGTGCTGCTGGTGCTCAGCTTTTTGGTCTGGGGCGTTTCCGGGCAGCTGATGAGCGGTCTTGCCGGCCACGATTCGGTGATAACCGCCGGCGGCACCAAAGTATCGATCAACGAATACCGTCTCGCCTACGATCGCCAGCTCGCCGTCATGTCGCAACAGTTCGGCCAACGTCTCAGCCACGAACAGGCAAAGGCGCTCGGCGTCGACAACCAGGTGTTGGCTCAGCTCGTCTCTGGTGCCGTTCTCGACGAACAGGCCCGCAAGCTGGGCCTCGGACTTTCCAAGGATCGGCTGGCCGAGTTGACACGCGAGGACCCAGCCTTCAAGGGCCCGGGCGGCCAGTTCGACCGCAGAACGTTCGAATATATGCTGCAGCAGATCGGCATGCGGCCCGAGGACTATTTGAAGAACCGTGCCCAGGTGGCCGTGCGCCAGCAAATTGTCGAGGCGGTCTCGGATGGCCTCAAGGCTCCGGACACTTTCTTCAAGGCGGTTGCGCTCTATCGCGGCGAAGACCGCACCATCGACTATTTGACGCTGCCCAAGGCACTGGTCGAGCCGATCGCGGCGCCGTCCGATAGCGTGCTCTCGGCCTATTTCGAAGCCAACAAGAAGACATATGCGGCACCCGAATACCGCAAATTTTCCTATGTCCGCCTCGAACCCGTTGACATCATGGATACGACCGCCGTCACCGACAGCCAGGTCAGCGACGACTACAACAAGAACAAGGCGCGTTACACCACGCCGGAACTGCGCACCGTCGAGCAGCTCGTGTTCAAGACGCCGGATGCGGCCAAGGCCGCACTCGATTCGCTCAAGGCCGGCGCCACTTTCGACAAGCTTGTCACGGCCGAAGGCAAGACGCCGGCCGATACGTTGCTCGGCACGCTTGCCAAGGACAAGATCGCCGACAAGGCGGTCGCCGACGCGGCCTTTTCGCTCAACGCCAATGAAGTCAGTCAGGTCGTGCAAGGCGCCTTCGGTCCGGTGCTGCTGCGCGTCACCGAGATCAAGCCCGAGGTGGTGAAGCCACTGGCCGAGGTGTCCGATCAGATCCGCAAGGATCTGGCGCTGGGCGAGGCAAGTCGCATCCTACTGGACGTGCGCGACAATTACGATGACACCCGCGCCGCCGGCAGTTCGCTGGCGGAGGCCGCGGCCAAGCTGAAGCTTAAGGTCGTCACCATCGACGCCATCGATCGCAGTGGACTGCGGCCAGATGCAAGCATCGTCAAGGACCTGCCGCAATCGCCGGAGCTGATCAAAGCCGTCTTCGACGCCGAACCCAACACGGAAAACGATGCCTTGACCACAGCCGACAACGGCTTCGTCTTCTATGAGGTGGCGTCCGTCACGCCGGCTCGCGACCGCACGCTGGATGAGGTTCGTCAGAAAGTCGTCGCCGACTGGACGGCGGCGGAAATAAGCAAGCGGCTGGCCGCCAAGGCTGACGAACTGGAAAAGCGGCTCAAGGCCGGCGCAACGCTCGATGTCATCGCCAGCGAACTGAAGCTCGAAAAGCAGACCAAGCGCGGTGTCAAGCGTGAGGCTGACGATGTCGACTTCGGTAAGGAGGGTGCGGCAGCGATGTTCGGTGTCGGCGAAGGCGGCACCGGCTTGGTCCCCTCACCCACCGGAGACGGGCAGATCCTGTACAAGGTCGCCGAAGTGTTCGAGCCCGCCGGAGCCGATGCCAGTTCGGTGCCGGACGACGCGCAGAAATCCTTCACCTCCGGCATGTCGGATGACCTGCTCGACCAGTTGGTGGCGCAGTTGCAGACGCAGTACGACGTTCGCATCGACCAGGCCGCCGTCGCCCAAGCCTCGACAAGATGAGCGCGCTGAAAACCCATATCGCCAAGATCGCGACCGGTAGCGCGCTTTCCTTCGAGGAAGCGCGCGAGGCCTTCGACATCATCATGTCGGGTGACGCGACCCCCGGCCAGATCGGCGGTTTCCTGATGGCGCTGCGTG
>NZ_RZPQ01000666.1:0-3337 GCF_003999135.1 Mesorhizobium sp. M7A.F.Ca.CA.004.06.1.1
GCTCAAGTCCGAACCCGCTCAGGATCTCCTTCAGTTCGCGGACGGAACGGGCAAGTTCGAATGTTGCCGGCCGGGAAAAACCAGGCGCCCGGCCAGACGAGGCAAGGCCGGCCTCGACGCGTTGCGCCAGCCCTTGCCCTGCGGTCGAGGCGTCAAGCGTGGCGGTTTCGATCCAGATCGGGTGGCTGCGGATGACGGCATCCGACAGAGCCAGTTGCAGCTGTCCCGCATTGAAATCCGCCACCACGACGCCCACCGGCAAGTCTTGGCCAGCCGGGATGACGACGAAGCCGGCGCCGGCGCGCCGGAACAGTCCCGACGGCCCGATCGAGGCTCCGGTCGCATAGTGGAAGGCCTCAGGCGCGCACAGCACCAGCGCCTCGATGCCGGCGCGGTCCATCAGTTGCGCCGCGCGCTGGCGATCGACAAAGCCTGTCATGGGTTTCTCCACTGTCCGAAGCGGCAACGGAGCATTCCGGGTGCGCACAATCAAGCCGCTGACAGCAGCTACTTGATCGATTCCAGCTTGGCGACGGCGGCGGTGAAGCCGGCCAGCGACACCGGGATGGTGACCGGCTTGCGGGTGACCGATTCCATGCCGATGTTCAGATTGGTCCCGGACTTCATGGCCTTGATGAGATCCGCCGACAACGGCGTGGCGGCATAGGCGCCGTTCTGGTCGCTGGTCTGGATGGCAATCGTCGTCTTCTGGCCCTGGTCGATCTGGAAGGAGGCGCCGGACGGCAGGAACAGGCCGTGCGGCAGGGCAAGCAGCATGGCGAGGCTGCCATTGCCGTTGTCGCGGCGCACGGTCACGGTCAGCACGCGCTGCCCGGTCTTGGCCTCGGTCAGGTTCTGCGACACCTGGCACTGAAGCTCGGTGGTCGCCGAACCGGAGGAGCAGTTCACCGCCCACGGATTGGCATCGGCCGGTTTTGCATTGGTTTCAGCCGGCTTTGGCTGGGCCGGCTTGGCATCTTCGGCAAGGGCTGGGCCGGCGGCCAGACCAAGCCACAGGGCGGCCAGCCCCGCGGCCACGCCAAGTAAATTAGACTTGTCTAAAGTAAGTGCCATGTTGTTTTGCCGGATGCCTTGCATGTTTCCTCGCCGCGCCCCGGTATTCTCCCGAGCATGGCTTGATACAACACTCGCGACTGTTCCGAAAGCCGAGCCGGAGGCAAGCAAGCCGGCGAAATTACTGTGGCCTTTCAGACACAGCGAGCAATTTTGCAGGAAAGCTCTAGAAATCGGATCGGCCAGGACTCGCTATACAATAGAATTCGAGTAAGAATCTACACGGGGCGCGTGTAGTCCCCGAAGGACTCGCCAGGGATGGGAACTACCGAGACTTCTCGGCAAGTTGGTGAGATAGCGGCGCGTGGGGAGGATTTCCACATTCGCGCTGGCTATCGCCGTTCGCAAATCGCCAGGCATCTTTGGAAGACGACGGCGCTGACGACGCTGGCGCTCGGTCTTTCCAGTCTGACGGCCCATGCCGATCCGAACGGCCTGTGGCAGCCGCAGATCCGCGCCATCATCGGCGCCGACAACAATGGCGGCAACGGCGCGCTCGAAGGTTTCATCCCGCTCAAGCAGACGGCCGAATCCGTGCTGTTCCTGGATGTCCGGGCCAAGCATGATTTCAAGGATGGTTCCGGCCAGGATGTCGGCCTCGGCATTCGCCGCATCGTCAACCCGGACCTGATGATCGGCGGCTACGCCTATCTCAACCTCGAGAACTACAACTCCACCCAGTTCACCGCCGCCACGCTGGGCGCCGAGGCGATCACGCCACATTTCGATGCGCATGTGAACGTCTATCTGCCGATCAAGGGCGATTCGACGGATCACTCGACCAGTTCGACCCTGTCGATGGTCAGCAACCAGCTGATCGAGCAGATCTCGGTCCTTGACCACCGCGACTACGCCGCGTGGGGCATCGAGGGCGAGATCGGTGCGCAGGTGCCGGTCGCCCTGCCCGACAAGCATTCGCTGCGGCTCGACATCGGCGGCTATCACTTCGAGGATCCGCATGGCGACGACGGCAGCGTCACAGGCGCCAAGGCCGGGTTCGAGTATACGATCGGCGATGTCTTCGGCAGCAACACGGAACTGGTCTTCGCCGGCGAGGTCCGCAACGACAATCGCGACGACACCCAGTTCGCCGGCAGCGTGCGGCTGAACATCCCGTTCAATCCCGGCAGCGGCTCGGACAATGCGGCCAATGGGGCCGACAACGGGCCGGAGCCGGTCTATCCGGTCAGCGAAGGCCTGCGCAAGCGCGTCAACGAACGCGTGCGTGGCGATATCGGGGTCCGCGTCCAGTCGCAGACGCTGACCGGCGGCTCGACGACGCGTGTCGCGATCAACGCCGCCACCAATGCCGCCTTCGGCAAGTTCTATTTCGCCGATGGCGGCCTCGCCGGCGCCGGCACGCTGGCCGACCCGACGACTCTGGACGACGCCGTGACCAAGTCGGGTGCGAACGGCTTTGTCGTCGCGCTTGGCGGCAACGGCAATCTGACGACCGGCGGCGTGACGCTTGCCAATGGACAGACCGTCATCGGCGGCGGCGAAAGCGTCACCGCCAGGCTTTTCGGCGGCGGCACCAGCACCTTCAACCTGGGCGGCAGCGACGGCACGATCCAGGGCACCAACGTCGCCAACCCGGTCATCACGCTGGGCAACGGCAACACGCTCAACGGCATCACCATCACCGGCGGCGCCGACGGCATTTTCGGCAACAACATCACCGGCGCGACGCTGACCAATGTGACGGTCACCGGTGCGGGCGGCAACGGCGCCGACTTCACCGGCAGCTCGACCGGCATCACCGGCTCCAATTTCACCGCCACCGGCAACGGCCTCGATGGCTTGCACATCGAAGGCGACGGCACCTACAATTTCACCGGCACGACGCTGCTGCAGGGCAATCTCGACGACGGTCTCGATATCAGCGGCAAGGGCACCTACACCTTCGCCACCATCAATGCGCAGGACAATACTGACCGCGGCATCACCGTGCAGGGCACGTCGACCGGCGGGACGTTCACCACCACCGGCGGCACAATATCGGGCAATGGCGGCACCGCCGTCTTCATCGATCCGATCACCGCTCATGTGGTGCTGGACTCGATCAGCCAGAGCGGCGGCACGTCGGGCGTCGTGCTCGAGAATGTCGCGGGCAGCTTCACCGTCAACGGTGCGACGACGATCTCCGACACGACCGGACCGGCGATCGCCATTTCGGATTCGCCGGCGGCGATCCGCTTCGGCGACATCAGCATCACCAATCCCGGCGCCGACGGCATCTCGTTTGCCGGCGTCAATGCGGCGG
>NZ_RZPQ01000667.1:0-3336 GCF_003999135.1 Mesorhizobium sp. M7A.F.Ca.CA.004.06.1.1
TCAGGAGAGATGCCGCGCTTGGCCACAAGCGCGTTTTCGGCGAGCTTGGGATAATTTGCCTTGATCAGAACGCTCGGATCGGTTGCACGCTTGCCGGAAGGATCGATCACCTTCTCGTCGAACGAGATCGGCAGTGATACCGTCGTCTGCCAGAAGGCGGTGTAGCCTTTCGAGACGATGGTGATCAGCATGATTGCCAGGAACGCCAGGCCTACGGAAATCGCCACGACGCCATAGAAGCGGAAACGGCGTTCGGCGGCGTAACGGGCCTTCAGGCCGATGTCGCGGCGCGGATGGGCCGCCGCCCTGACCATCGTATCCATGGAAATGTCGGTCATTCGTACTGCTCCCGATATTTGCGCACGATGTAGAGCGCGACGATGTTCATCACCAACGTCAGCGCGAACAGCGTCAGGCCGAGTGCGAAGGCGACCAGCGTCTGCGGCGAATTGAACTCGAGGTCGCCGGTGAGCTGGTTGACGATCTTGACGGTGATGGTCGTCATCGCCTCGAACGGGTTGATGGTGAGGTTGGCGGCGACGCCCGCCGCCAGCACGACAATCATCGTTTCGCCGATGGCGCGCGAGGCGGTCAGCAGGATGGCGCCGACGATGCCGGGCAGTGCAGCCGGCAGGATCACCCGCTTGATCGTCTCGGAGCGGGTCGCGCCGAGGCCAAGCGACCCGTCGCGCATGGCGCGCGGCACCGCGGTTATGATGTCGTCCGAGAGAGAGGACACGACCGGGATCAGCATGACGCCCATGACCAGGCCGGCGGTGAAGATGCTCTGGCCCTGGATGAAGGGCGAACCGCCGGTCAGCGCCGCGGACAGGTCGCGCAGGAACGGCCCAAGCGTGACGACGGCGAAGATGCCGTAGACGATGGTCGGTATGCCGGCCAGAAGTTCAAGCGCCGGCTTAACCACCGAGCGCACCTTGGGCGTTGCATATTCGGCCATGTAGACAGCCGACATCAGCCCGACCGGCACCGCAACCAGCAGCGCGACGGCGGCGATGTAGAGCGTGCCCGCAAGAAGCGGGATCAGGCCGAATTGGCCCTGGCTGCCGCCCGAACCGGCAGCGGCAAAACGCGGATCCCAGACGGTGCCGAAGAAGAAACTCATCGGCGAGACGCTTTCGAAGAAGGTGATCGTCTGGAACAGCATCGAAAGCACGATGCCGATGGTTGTCAGGATGGCGATGGTGGAGGCGGCAAGCAGCCCCCACAGCATCAGCCTCTCGACATTGTTGCGGGCCCTGGCGCGCGGCTCGATCTGCCTGAGCGCATAGAAGGCGCCGGCGATCGAGGAAACGAGAATGACAATGGCGCCGAACAGGCCGAGCCGGTCCTGGACCTTGTTCGCCTCGACGGCGATCGGGATCATGTAATCCTGCGTGTCGCTCGCCAGTGCCACACCCTTGGCGGCGAGCAGCGGCTGCAGCTCGGCAAAGCTGGCAGGCATTGCGGCCAGTGTGCCGGCATCGAGTTTGCGCAGGCCCCTGGCGAGGCTCTTTACGAGGCTGACATCCAGTGCCTCACTGGCAACCTTGCTGTCGACGGTGCGCTCGGGCAAGGCAGTGTGAATGTGTCGGTCAAGATAGACGGAAGACCCGACGGTCCAGACGGCAAGCAGCAAAAGAGCAGGCAGAACGGCGAGCAGGAAGGCCCACCAGCCATGATAGTGGGCGCGCGAATGCGGCTTGACCTTGCCATTGTCCTGGGCCGCGGCACGTTGCCGACCGATGAAAAAGGCAACCAGGCCGACGGCAACGACGATGGCCAGTACGAGCAAGGACGACATGGACCCACCCCAAGAGAAATTCTTACGCAGCCGCCATTGCGGCCTGCGATGAAACCGGGGCGCGGGATTTGGCCCGCACCCCGGTTCGGCAGCTGATTACATCGACTTTCCGGCGGCGAAAGCGTCACGCTGGGCCTGACGCTCGGCATCCGGAGCAGCAACGAGGCCGTATTCGGCGAGCGGGCTTTCCGGGCCAACCATCTGGTCGTCAAGGAAGAACTCGACATATTCCTTGAGGCCGGGAACGACGCCCAGATGCGCCTTCTTGACGTAGAAGAACAGCGGGCGCGAGACGGGATACTTGCCGCTGGCGATCGTCTCGGTCGAAGGCACGACGTCTTCCACGGTGGCGACCTTCAGCTTGTCGGCATTGTTCTCATAGAAGGCGAGGCCAAACACGCCGACGCCGGTCTTGTTGGAGTCGATGCGGGCGAGCGTCTCGGTATAGTCGCCATCGATGTCGACGGCCTTGCCGTCCTTGCGGATGGCGATGCAGGTTTTGCCGATTTCCTTGTCGTCGGCAATGCCGGCGGCCTTGAGAGCAGCCTTGTCACAGCCGGCATCGAGAAGCTTGGTCTCGAACACTTCGCGCGTGCCATGCTTTTCGCCCGGAATGTAGGCGGCGATGTCCCAGTCGGGCAGCTTCGGATTGACCTGGCTCCACTTGGTGTTCGGATTGTCGACGAGCTTGCCGTCGACGACCAGCTTGGCTGCCAGCGCCTTGTAGATGTCGGCGGGAACCAGCGCCCAATCCGGGCCCTTGATGTCGGTGGCGAAGACGATGCCGTCATAGCCGATCCGGACTTCCTGGACTTCCTTCACGCCGGCGTCGGCGCAGGACTTGAGTTCGTCCGCCTTGATCGGACGCGACGAATTGGCGATGTCGATCGTGTCTTCGCCGACGCCCTTGCAGAATTCCTTGATGCCCGCGCCGCTGCCGCCGGATTCGACGACCGGGGTCTTGAAGTTGGTGAATGTTTCGCCGAACTGCTCGGCGACAATCTTGGCATAAGGTAACACGGTCGATGACCCGGCGACCTGGATCTGGTCGCGCGCGGCGGCGAAGCCGGACGTCGCGGCGAGCGCAAGCGCAGCGGCCGACGCCGTATAGAGGAATTTCTTCATGTGGCCTGCTCCTGTTCGGAAGATGGTCTCTCGGCGCTCGTCAGTCGGCGCCCGCTGAGGCCAATAGCCTTCGATTATAACAGTCGCATGACAGTTTGATGTCACCCCGGTAACGCGTCATCGGGATGAGCAGAATGCCGCCTGGCCGGCACTCCCGACGCAGCCCCGCTTTGTCACCGGAATCAGGGACTTGCTCGATTCGGTCGAGGCTGGCCGGCGATTTGGGGATCAGCCGGCCTTTATGAAGAAAAGCCGGACGGGAGCGCGTTGCTCTCAGCCAGACGGTGTCGTGGCCGGGCCATCGCCGAAAACAGGTCCGTTGGGGTAGGTTGACGCTGTCTCATGCCGGCGGTCGCTGCTCCCGCCCGTAACTGGGAAGAGCGGAATTCGAATGTCGCCATTGTCTCGGC
>NZ_RZPQ01000668.1:0-3333 GCF_003999135.1 Mesorhizobium sp. M7A.F.Ca.CA.004.06.1.1
GGAAACATGGCTCTAAAAATTCATTTGAGTGCAAATAAAATAGAGAAGGCCTGCCGGGCGGTTTGCGCGGCAGGCCTTCAGCACATGGTACACACGATCTACTTTGCTCCAGCCCAGGATCCGACGCCGTTGCGAGTACCGGTCTTGGTATCGGAAGCTTCAGGCCAGCCGATGTCCTTCTGCAGTTCGATCGGCAGGGAGCGGATAGCGCGTTCAGTCTGGTAGCGGGCGCGCGCCGCGCTGAATTCGGTCGCGATGCGACCAAGGGACGACAGGATAGACATCTCTTTCTCCTTTGGGTTGGCGAGTGCCAGACAGCGAGTTGGCTACTGCGGGTTTGTTTCAACTTCATTTCGTGTCGAATGCAGGTCTGTGTCGAGGTCGTTTCATGGCTGCTTGTGGCAGCTACTGCTTCGATGGAGTTGACTATCCTCCCAATCTGATGTTCAATCAAACGAAATGGAATGATGTTTTGTATCAGAAAAATTGAAGGTCGGTTGCCATGAACGCCCCGCTCAATCATCCGCTGCCGCTGCTCGATCTCGATGTTTTGCGCACGTTCGTGGCGATTGCCGAGACCGGCAGCTTCACCACCGCCGCCAATGCCGTGTTCCGCACGCCGTCAGCCGTTTCCATGCAGATCAAGAAGCTCGAGGACATTCTCGGCCGCTCCGTGTTCGCGCGCGACGCTCGCTCGGTGTCGCTGACGACGGATGGCGAGATGCTGCTCGGCTATGCCCGCCGACTGCTGTCCATCAATCGCGAGGTGGTGTCGAAGTTCATCATTCCCGAGATTGTCGGTGTGGTGCGGCTTGGCTCGCCGGACGATTACGGTGAGCGCGTGCTGCCGCATGTGCTGAAGCGTTTTGCGCAGTCGCATCCGTCGATCGCCGTCGACGTCACCATCGACCAGAGCAGCAATCTGCGCCGGCGCATGGACGACCGGGCGCTCGACATCACGCTGCTGACCAATTCCTACAAGACCAGCGCGCTCGGCGCCGAGGTGCTGCTGACCGAGCCGATCGTCTGGGCCGGTGCCAAGGGCGGCTGCGCGCATCTGCGCGAGCCGCTGCCGGTGTCGCTGTGGGAAGAGGGCTGCGCCTGGCGTGCCGGGGCGCTCGATGCGCTTGGCCGCGAGGGCCGCAATTACCGCATCGCCTATATGAGCGCGCACACGGCCGGCCAGCGCGCCGCGATCATGTCCGATCTCGCCGTGGCGCCATTGCCGAAGTCGTTCCTCGGCAATGACATGGTCGAACTCTGCCCGAAGGACGGCATGCCCGACATCGGGACCTACAATCTGGCGATGGTGGTGGCGCCGGATGCCAGTGCCCCGGTCAAGGCCGTTGCCGACCACATCCGCGCGACTTTCGAAGTCTTCCGGGAAACCGGCAAGTTCTGACCGGCTGGTAAGGACGATAGTATAAAGCTACTCCGCCGCTTCGGCGGGGCGCTGTTCAGGCCTTACTCTCGTATCGTGCACGATCCGGCTCTCCCCGAGAAAGGCGACGATGCGCTCGCGGGCGCGCCGGGCTTCCGGCATGTCAATCAGCGGCCAGACGTGGAACATGCCTTCCTCATAGACAAGATCGATTTCAACGCCGGCTGCGCGGGCTTTTTCGGCGAAGATCAGATTGTCGGGAGTCAAAAGATCGCGCGAGCCGGTCAAAAGCAGCGTTCTTGGCAGCACTGACAGATCTCCATAGACCGGGCTGATGTGCCAGTCGCTGGGATCGATGCCGGCACTGTACAGGCGAATCGCCTCCCTTCCGCCAGCTATGCCCAGCCAAGGGTCGGTGCGTTCCGCCTCGAACACTGCGGGGTTGGTGAGCGACACGTCGAGACCCGGCGAAATGAGCACATGCCGCGACGGCAGGGGCAGTCCTTCTTCGGCGACCATCATGGTCAGCACCACAGCCATATTGCCGCCGGCGGAATCGCCCATGAAGACGATGTCTTCGGCTTCCGTCTCGGCGAGCATCTGCCGGTAGACATCGCCAACCATTCCGAACATGGCATGGAAATCGTGTTCGGGAGCGATTGGATAGATCGGCACCGTGATCCCGTAGCCCAGCCGATCCGCCATCTCGGCGATCAGGTGCCAATGATAGGGTGTGATTTCAAAGACATAGGCACCGCCGTGCAAGTAGAGAATCCGCTTCTGCTCGCCGGTCCTGGGTGCGATTTCGTAGACGGGGAAGCCATCGACCGTATGCATCTCGATGTCGAGACGCTGATGCAACGAGGCGGGCGGGCGGTGGTTCTCGGTCTTGCGCGCGGCCGCGATCCAGCGCTGCAAATTTTCCGGACTGGCAAATGCCTGCTTGCGGCTGTGCCGCAGGACGAAAGACACGACATGGCTTTTCAAACTTGGCATGCGAATACACGAACTTCGGCAAAGCCGACTAAGAGAACCCCCACTATCTTCGAAGATCGTGCCGTGGCCGAAAATGTCAAGATTTGCGCCGTATCTACACGGTGGTGTGATCCGCGCCGCGGTGCTCAGCGACGTGGTAGAAGTGCGGCACGCAGCCGGTTGCTGGTGGTCGCCGGGGACATGCGAGATCCCCGACGCATGCCGAGCAATTTGCATTTGTCGGCGAAGGTCATCAGCGCGCGGCGCTCCAGATCGTGTTGATAAGTGCGGCCTTTTCGCTGGATCGCGGCGATACCGGCCAGCCGATATCCTTCTGGATTTCGGGCGGCAGGCTGTTCAACAGGCGTCGCGCCTTGCTGCGGTCGTGAGCATTCTTGATGGCCGTGCCATAGCGGCCGAGGTTTTCGAGCATTGACATCGTTGTCTCCTCTGGAGCGTTGCGGCGGCTGGAAAGATATCTCCAGCCTGCCATTCGATGCCGGTTGAATGCGCCTGCCATGTATCTGGCGAATTTCACGAAAACAGCTTTTTGGTTTCCGGATCAGGCGATCCGGAAACATTTGCATGCAAATGAGTTTGGAAAGGCCGTGACCTGGGCGCGGCCGCTTATTCCCGTCCACGCCTGGCGGCGTGGCCTTCGCGCGAACGCCGTCGCGGAGCGGCGTCGCCGGCAACGCCGTCCTCGCTGACCGTCTTGCGCGGCGGCAGTTTCACCGCTGCCGACAGCTTCGGGAACGGATCGACCTTGTTGGGCAGCGCCATGGCGTAGACGAAATGCTCCTGGAATTTCGGTTCCAGGGCCGTCTCGATCTTCTCGATCTTGCTGACCGTGTCCTCGATCTCGCGGCGGTAGCCGCGATTGAGCAGCGCCATGCGCGCGCCGGCACCGGCGGCGTTGCCGACGGCCGAGACCTTGTCGAGGTCGCAATCCGGGATCAGCCCGAGCACCATGGCGT
>NZ_RZPQ01000669.1:0-3328 GCF_003999135.1 Mesorhizobium sp. M7A.F.Ca.CA.004.06.1.1
GTGGCACCAGAGCCAGGATGACGGCGAAGGCCGCCACGCCGACCAATGTCACCGCCCAGAAGGTCGCTCGCCAGCCGAAGGCCTGGCCGAGCCAGGTGCCGAAGGGCACGCCGAGGATGTTGGCGATGGTCAGACCGGTGAACATCAGCGCGATCGCCGAGGCTTGTCTGTTGGGTGCGACCAGCCCGGTGGCGACGACAGAGCCGACGCCAAAGAATGTGCCGTGGGCGAAGGCGGTGATAATGCGGGCGCCCATCAGCGTCCAGTAATCGGGGGCCAGCGCACAGGCGAGATTGCCAAGCGTGAAGATCGCCATCAGTGCCAGAAGCACGGTCTTGCGTGGCCAGTTGCCGGTGGCGATGGTCAGCAGGGGCGCGCCGATGACGACGCCGAGCGCATAGCCCGAAATGAGCTGGCCGGCGGCCGTGATCGAAACGCCGAGATCCTTGCTGACATCGAGCAGCAGACCCATGATGACGAATTCGGTGACGCCGATGCCGAAGGCACCGGCGGCAAGCGCGTAAAGAGCAAGAGGCATGGCGGTTTCCACTTCGATGGCGAAGAGCGCCGTCCCGCGCCCCGACCCCTGAGATCGTGCTTCCCTGCATTGTGAACCAGACTTGCCTTGGGCACATTTTCTGTGAAATAGATTCACAAATGGCCAGGCCCGATATCAATCGCTCCGGCGAGATCGAAGTGTTCGTGCGCGTCGTCGAGGAAGGCAGTTTTTCCTCCGCGGCACGCGCGTTGCGCATGACACCGTCGGCGGTGAGCAAGCTGATCGCGCGGCTGGAGGCCCGGCTTGGCGCGCGGCTGGTCAGCCGCTCGACGCGAAAGCTGCAACTGACGCCGGAAGGTACCGCGTTCTACGAGAGCGGCCTGCGCATCCTCGCCGACATGGCGGCGGCCGAGCAGGAGGCGGCGGCGGGTGCTTCACCGCGCGGACGGTTGCGCGTCAACAGCTACGTGCCCTTCGGGGTACACCGGCTGATCCCGCTTCTGCCACGCTTCCTCGAACGCTACCCCGAGATTTCGGTCGATCTGGTGCTGACCGACAGCGTCATCGACCTGATGGCGGAACGCGCCGATGTCGCTATCCGTGCCGGGCCGCTGAGTGAGTCACGGCTGGTGGCGCGCAAGCTGGGGCAAAGCCCTGTGGTGGTCGTTGCAGCACCTTCCTACCTCGAAACGCAGGGCACGCCGCTGACGCCAGCCGATCTCGACAGGAATAACCGCATGGGCTTCGGCTTCGTCAGGCATCTCGATGGCTGGCCGTTCCTCGACGCGGACGGCCGCGCCATCATGGTTCCCATCACCGGCAACACGCTGGTCAGCGATGGTGAGGCGATGCGGCTGATGGCGCTGGCGGGCGCAGGCATCGCCCGGCTGGCGCGCTGGCATGTGGCGGAAGACATGGCGGCCGGCCGGCTGGTGTCGCTGCTGGAGGCATTCAATCCGGGCGACGAGGAGCCGACCCACGCCGTCTATGTCGGCCAGGGCCGGCATCTGCCGGCGCGGGTGCGTGCCTTTCTCGATTTTCTCGGAGAGAGCGTCCGGCTGAGCTGACATCTCCGGAGCCACGGCTCCCGGGATGTCAGCGTGGGCTGTATTTATGCTTTCGGCGTGAACGGCGCCGGGCGGCGGCCCACTGCCTGGCGCTCCAGCATCCAGCCGGGATATTCGGACGGCAGGGCGCTGACCTCGTCGAGACGAAGCAGATCGTCGGTGTCGAGCTTCACTTCAGTCGCGGCAAGGTTCTGCTCCAGCTGCTCCATGCGGCTGGCGCCGATGATGACGCTCATCACGAAGGGCTTGGCCAGGACATAGCCGAGCGCCACCGTGGCGACGCTGACATCATGCTTTTTGGCGATTTCGCGCATGACGGCCACCGCGGCCCAGGCGCGGTCTTCGTTGACCGGCGGGAAGTTGAAGGACGCGCGGCGGCCTTCGCCATTGCCGGGCGCGCCGGGGCCGTACTTGCCGGAGAGCAGGCCACCGGCCATCGGCGACCACACCATCAGGCCGAGCTTCTCTTCGTTGAGCAGCGGCACGATCTCGCGCTCGAGGTCGCGGCCGGCGATCGAATAATAGGACTGGACGGTCTCGAAACGGGCAAAGCCCTTGCGCTCGGCGATGCCGAGCGCCTTGGCGATGCGCCATGCCGCCCAGTTGGAGACGCCGACATAGCGAACCTTGCCGCTGGCAACGAGATCGTCGAGCGCCCGCAGCGTTTCGTCGATCGGCGTCACGGTGTCGGTGCCGTGCAGCTGGTAAAGATCGATATGGTCGAGCTGCAGCCGCTCTAAGCTGGCATCGACCGAGTCCATGATGTGGCCGCGTGACGAGCCGCGCTGGTTGGAGCCTTCGCCCATGGCGCCATGCGCCTTGGTGGCGATGACCACGTTCTGCCTGTTCACACCGAGATCCCTGAGCGACTGGCCGAGCAGCCGTTCGGATTCGCCAAAGGAGTAGACGTCGGCCGTATCGAAGAAATTCACGCCGGCGGCGAGCGAATGGGCAACGATCTCGTTGACACCCTTCTGGTCGAGGCTGGCGATCAGGCCCCATTGGGCATTCTGACCGGCGGCGCCGAAGGTCATGGTGCCGAGGCACAGTTCGGAGACGAACATCCCCGTATTTCCAAGCTGGTTGTAGCGCATGGTGGCGGCTCCAGAGAGTTTGTGATGACGCAAAGCAAATAGGAACGGTACGTTTCGTTTCCAATTGCTGGCTCAACGAGCCCGCCGAGTTGGCCTATAACCCCTCACCGCATCTAATGCCGCCATCAGAAAAGCGCCCGCTGCATTCACCGAACGAGGTTCGCATGAGTATGCGGATTATAAGTCTATAACTCGGATCTTCGTCTTCGGGCGGCGATTGACCTCCTCGACGAAGTCGTCATCCCACACGGGACCTGAGAGAAGATATTCCGCAAGCGAAGGTGTTGCGCCGACCAGTCGGTCGTAGTCCTCGGGGGAGAGTACGACAGCAGTTGGCTTTCCGCGCACCGTGATGGTTTGTGGCCCTTGTTCCCGCGCCTGCCGTACGAGTTTCGCCAGATTGTTCTTCGCGTCCTTAAGATGCCAGTTCAAGGGCACTACTCGCTAGATGGCTTCGCTAGTCATATACCAGATGCCGTTGAAGCATGGCAGGGTTTCCGCTCGAACAGATGTGTTCGCTAGTTCCTCGACATGGGTTGGAAGCTATTGGCAGCGAGAATCTATAGCCTCTTTCGGCGGCAGATCGCAAACCTCGGGGATTGGCCTAAACATCTCTCTCGTCGTCATCCACGGGCGGAGCAAGGAGCGCAGCGACGCAGCGCAGACCC
>NZ_RZPQ01000066.1:0-14719 GCF_003999135.1 Mesorhizobium sp. M7A.F.Ca.CA.004.06.1.1
CGCGTCTATAGAGGAGGGGCGTGGCCGCCTGTGCCGGCCCCAGAAAGAAAGTTCCCATGAAATTTCGGCCACTCCACGACCGCGTCGTCATTCGTCGCGCCGAAGGCGATATCAAATCCAAGGGCGGGATCATCATCCCCGACACTGCCAAGGAAAAGCCGCAGGAGGGCGAAGTCATCGCCGTCGGCCCTGGCGCACGCGACGAAAACGGCACGCTTGTTCCGCTCGACGTCAAGGCCGGCGACTTCATCCTGTTCGGCAAATGGTCGGGCACCGAGGTCAAGATCGACGGCGAGGACCTTCTGATCATGAAGGAAGCCGACATCATGGGCGTTATCGACAAGAGCGAGACGGCCGCAACCGACAAGACCGTGGCCGCCAAGAAAGCTGCCTGACCTCATTTTCTCCGAACGAACTGGATAAAAATCATGTCTGCCAAGGAAATCAAATTCTCCACCGACGCGCGCGACCGCATGCTGCGCGGCGTCGAGATCCTCACCAATGCGGTGAAGGTCACGCTCGGCCCCAAGGGCCGCAACGTCATCATCGACAAGGCCTATGGCGCGCCGCGCATCACCAAGGACGGCGTCACCGTCGCCAAGGAAATCGAGCTTGCCGACAAGTTCGAGAACATGGGCGCCCAGATGGTGCGCGAAGTGGCCTCGAAGACCAACGACCTCGCCGGTGACGGCACCACCACCGCCACGGTGCTGGCCGCCTCGATCCTGCGCGAAGGCGCCAAGCTGGTCGCCGCCGGCATGAACCCCATGGATTTGAAGCGCGGCATCGACCAGGCGGTTTCCGCCGTGGTCAAGGAAATCCAGGCGCGCGCCAAGAAGGTCAAGTCGTCGGCCGAGATCGCACAGGTCGGCACCATCGCCGCCAATGGCGATGCCAGCGTCGGCGAGATGATCGCCAAGGCGATGGACAAGGTCGGCAATGACGGCGTCATCACCGTCGAGGAAGCCAAGACGGCCGAGACCGAACTCGACGTCGTCGAAGGCATGCAGTTCGACCGCGGTTATCTCTCGCCCTATTTCGTCACCAATGCCGACAAGATGCGCGTCGAGTTGGAAGAGCCCTACATCCTCATCCACGAGAAGAAGCTCGGCAATCTGCAGGCGATGCTGCCGATCCTTGAAGCGGTGGTGCAGAGCGGCAGGCCGCTGCTGATCATCTCCGAGGACGTCGAGGGCGAGGCTCTGGCGACGCTGGTCGTCAACAAGCTGCGCGGCGGCCTCAAGGTCGCGGCCGTCAAGGCGCCGGGCTTCGGCGATCGCCGCAAGGCAATGCTGGAAGACATCGCCGTGCTGACATCAGGCCAGATGATCTCGGAAGACCTCGGCATCAAGCTCGAAAACGTCACCATCGAGATGCTCGGCCGCGCCAAGCGTGTGCTGATCGAGAAGGACACCACCACGATCATCGACGGGGCCGGCACCAAGGCGACCATCCAGGCGCGCGTCGCCCAGATCAAGGGCCAGATCGAGGAGACGACCTCCGACTACGACAAGGAAAAGCTGCAGGAGCGGCTGGCCAAGCTCTCCGGCGGCGTAGCCGTCATCCGCGTCGGCGGCGTCACCGAGTCGGAAGTCAAGGAAAAGAAGGACCGCATCGACGATGCGCTGAACGCCACCCGCGCGGCGGTCGAGGAAGGCATCGTGCCCGGCGGCGGCGTGGCTCTGCTGCGTGCCCGCTCGGTGCTTGGCGGCCTGACCGGCGCCAATGCCGATGTCACGGCCGGTATCACGATCGTGCTGCGAGCGCTTGAAGCGCCGATCCGCCAGATCGCCGAGAATTCCGGCGTCGAGGGCTCCATCGTCGTCGGCAAGCTCACCGACAGCAAGGACCACAATCAGGGTTTTGACGCCCAGAACGAGGTCTATGTCGACATGATCAAGGCAGGCATCGTGGATCCGGCGAAAGTGGTGCGCACCGCACTGCAGGATGCCGGCTCGATCGCAGCCCTCCTGATCACCGCCGAAGCGATGATCACCGACATCCCGGCCAAGGATGCCGCGCCTGCGGGTGGCGGCGGTGGCGGCATGGGCGGCTACTAAAACCCAGGACTTGTTCGACCTGTTTGAGATGTGAATGGCGGCCCCCGATCGGGGCCGTCATGATTCTCAAGATGATCCATCGCAAAGTTTACGCATAGCTGCCTTGCCGACCGGCTCAGCGCCGGGAGGCAATCCTGATCTTGCGGCTTTCGGAGAGGACGCAATCCACGCTAGACTGTCCAGGCGGCCGTCTGGTTGCGGAGCTCGCCGGACTTTGGCAAGCGATCGGACGAACCGCCACCCCCTATACGGAGACACGTTCATGTTTGCGGCCAAGGCCATCGACACCTCAGACAAGGCCGCGTTCTACCGCGACCTCGCCACTCAGCTTAAGGCGCTGCTCGACGGCGAGCGCGATTCGATCGCCAACGCCGCCAACACCGCAGCACTCATCTTCCAGATGGTGCCGGACCTCAACTGGGCCGGGTTCTATTTCCTGCAATCGGACGAGGAAATGGTGCTCGGGCCGTTCCAGGGCAAGCCGGCCTGCGTGCGCATCGCCGTCGGCAAGGGCGTGTGCGGAACGGCGGTCGAACTCGGCACCTCTATGCTGATCAAGGACGTGCATGATTTTCCCGGCCACATCGCCTGCGATGCCGACTCGCGCTCGGAACTGGTGGTGCTGCTTGAGGACGATGAAGGCGTCTTCGGCGTGCTCGATCTCGACAGCCCGCTGCCCGGCCGCTTCGACAAGGCCGACCAGGCCGGCATCGAGACGCTGGCGGCGATCTATGCCGCGTCGAGTTCGTTCGAGGACTGAGGCCCGGTTTAGACTAGGTGAATTTCACCAGCATCAGGCTGAAGCAGCCGATGAACAGGAAGGCCGAGAAGGCGAGCGCCAGCGGGCGCAGGCCGCGCGAGCGCAGCTGCGAGATGTCGGCCTGCAGGCCCACGGCGGCCAGCCCCATGGTCAGCATGATGGTGGTGGCGAGCGCCATTGCCGACTTCACCTCGGCTGGCACCGGGACGAGGCTGTTCAGCGCCACGATGGCGACAAAGGCGGCGACGAACCACGGCATGGGCGGCCGCGCCGCCACCTCACTGCTGCTCCTGCGGCGCGCCATCAGGCCGAGCGCGACGACCATCGGCGCCAGCATGGCGACGCGGGTCAGCTTGGCGACGGTAGCGATCTCGCCGGACTGGGTGCCGTTCTGGAAGCCAGCGCCGATGACTTGCGCCACTTCATGGATCGAAGCACCGGCCCACAGGCCGAAAGCGTGCTGGTCGAGGCCGAGCATGGCGACGGTGCCGAACAAGGTGATCGAGGCGACGGCGTAGGTGACGTCCTCGTCGCGCGCATCGGTGACGATGTTGGTGGCGACGATGGCCGAGGCGCCGCAGATCGAGGTGCCGGCGGCGATCAGCTGCGCCAGCTTGGCGTCGACGCCGATCAGCCGACCGAGCGTAATGGTGAAAACGAAGGTGGCGCCAAGCGTGGCGGCGACAATGCCGACGCCGCCGGCGCCGATCGAGACGACTTGGCCGAGCGTCAGCTGGAAGCCGAGCAGAACAATGGCGAAGCGCAGCAGGCGCTTTTGCGAGAATGCGATGCCGGCCTTGGCGTGCACCGGTGTGCCCAGCACGTTGGAGTAGATCATGCCGGCGACGACGGCGAGGATCATCGGGCTGAACAGCGCGAAGCCCGAAACATTGCGGGCCGAGAAGGCGACGGCAGTAATCATCGTGACAAGGACGATGCCGGGGACGATGCCATTCCAGTTGAGGGATTTCCGCCCTCGTGTCAGATCGGCAGGAAAAGCGCTTTTCGGAATATCGTTCGCGAAGTGGGAAACGGAAGACAAAGCAATGCTCCAGACGGGTGTGCCGGAGGAATGCCATTCCTCAAATAATCTTTCCAACGAATTATTTTCGTCATAATGATCGATTTTTACGAACGATCGGCGTCATCTTCTGGCCGGCCTGAATTAAAGCTGCGCTTCGATGGCCGCCTTGTCGATCACCGACCAGACGTTCCTGATCCTGTCGTCGAGGAATTCATAGAAGACGTTCTCGCTGAAGGACACCTTCCTGCCGTTGATGGGCAGGCCGAAGAAGGTTCCCTTCGGCGTGCAGTTGAACTGGAGCCGGCTGGCTATGAACGGCGGTTCGGCGATCAGCAGCTGGATGTCGAAATAGAGGTCCGGGATTTCCCGAAAATCGCGCTCCAGCATTTCTTGGTAACCCGACAGCCCGACGCGGTCGCCATTGTAATGCACCTCGTCATGAACGAAGCGATTCAGCTTCTGCCAGTCCTGATTGTTGAGGCAGGCGATGTAGCCTCGATAAAGGTCGGTCACGGTCACGGCGATAGCTCCGGATTTCGTCAGATCTGCTCGATCCGGAAGATAGAACGACGGCGGGCACAGTCCAGATGGAGAGCCTGTTCCCGAATCGGGATGGGGCTCTATCTGCTCGTTTTGAGCATGATCTTTTTCGGAAACCCGGTTTCCTGTTCTAGCCTCGGTAGCGCAGCGCGTCGACCAGCAGCGAGAAGGCCGGCGTCGCTTGCCGGCGGCTGGGGTAATAGAGATGGTAGCCGGGGAAAGGCGCGCACCAGTCGGCGAGCACCCGCACCAGCCGGCCGTCGGCCAGATGGGCCGTTACCTGTTCCTCCGGCAGATAGGCAAGGCCGAGGCCGGCGAGCACCGCGTTCATGCGCAGCGCGGACGTATTGAACACCAACTGGCCCTCGACCCGCACTTTCAGCTCGCGCCCGGCCTTCTCGAACTCCCAGGCGTAGAGCCCGCCATAGGTCGGCAGCCGCAGATTGATGCAATTGTGGGTGGTCAGGTCCTGTGGCGTGCGCGGTTTCGGCCATTTGGCGAAATAGGCCGGCGATCCGACCACCGCCATGCGCATGTCGGGGCCGATGCGCACCGCGATCATGTCGCGCGCCACCTGTTCGCCCAGCCGCACGCCGGCGTCGAAGCGCTCGGCAACGATGTCGGTCAGGCTGTAGTCGACGATGATCTCGACTTTGATGTCAGGATAGTCGGGCAGGAATTTCGCCAGGGCAGGCCACAGGATCGCATCGGCGGCATGCTCACCGGCGGTGATGCGGATGGTGCCGGCGGGTTTTTCGCGCAAGGCGCTGAGTGCCGCGATCTCGGCTTCGATCTCATCGAGCCGCGGCCCCACGGTGCGAGCCAGCCGCTCGCCGGCCTCGGTGGGCGACACGCTGCGCGTGGTGCGGGTCAGGAGCCGCACGCCCAGCCGCTCCTCCAGCGCCCGCACCGTATGGCTGAGCGCCGATTGGGAAACCCCGAGCTTGGCCGCCGCCCTGGTGAAGCTTTCCTCGCGCGCGACGGCGAGGAATGCGGTTAGCTCATTCAGATTGTCTCGCGGCATTCATGAGCCCCTTTCATAAGATCATGCTGGATATAGCACCTAATCGGCACCAATCGCAGACCCTAGATAGGCGTCATCACACCGGGCGCCTCTACCGGCAGCCTCTGAAGACCGGCGGTCGTGTCACGCCTGTTGCCAGGAAGGGACAAAACCATGGACATCACGCGAAACGGCTCTCAAGCCTCGGCCAGGGGATCGGCCGATTATTTCACCGGCGCGGTGCGCATCGACGCGCCGTTCAAGGGCAGCGAGCCCGCCCGCGTCGGCGGCGCCACCGTGACTTTCGAGCCCGGTGCGCGCACCGCTTGGCACACGCATCCCCTTGGCCAGACGCTGATCGTCCTCTCGGGCGCCGGCCTGGTGCAGCGCGAGGGCGGCCCGATCGAACCGATCCTGCCCGGCGACATCGTCTGGTTCGCGCCCGGAGAGAAGCATTGGCATGGCGCCGCGCCGACCACCGCGATGAGCCACATCGCTGTCGCCGAAGCGCTCGACGGCAAGGTCGTCGACTGGCTGGAGCATGTCAGCGACGAACAATACGGGGTTTGACCAAGTATCGGCGCGTGGCGCCGAGTTCAACGCCCGAACTCTTCGAAGGAGACCACCATGACAGATGTTCCAAGGCTGAAAAGCCCATTCTCCGATATCGCTCCCGCGCTTGGCAGATACACCGACGAGGTGTTGTTCGGCAACGTTTGGGAGCGCCCCGGCCTGTCGCCGCGGGACCGCAGCCTTGTCACCGTCACCAGCCTGATTTCGGGCTACCGGATCAATGAAATGCCTTTTCACATGAAGCGCGCGCTCGACAATGGCGTCACCCGCGACGAACTCATCGAAACCATTACACATCTCGCCTTCTACGCCGGATGGCCAACGGCAGCCACGGCTCTGGGCATTGCCCGCAAGGTCTTCGAACAAGCCGACGCCGAGAAGAAGGGATAACGACAATGCAGAAGCGCACACTTGGAAACAGCGGTCTCGACGTTTCGGCCATCGGGCTCGGCTGCATGGGAATGAGCCAGTCATACGGGCAGCCGATGGAGACGGCGGATGCAGTCCACCTGATCAGGGCGGCGTTCGACCGTGGCATCACCTTCTTCGACACCGCGGAGGTCTATGGACCGTTCACGAACGAGGAGGTCGTCGGCGAGGCGCTGCAGCCGATCCGCGACCAGGTGGTGATCGCCACCAAATTCGGCATCGACATCGCCGGGACAGCCCGACACGATGGCATGGACAGCCGGCCGCAGCATATTCGTGACGTCGTCGAGGCCTCGCTCAGGCGGCTGAGGACCGACCACATAGACCTCCTATACCAGCACCGCGTCGATCCGGTCGTGCCGATCGAAGAGGTGGCGGGCGCTGTGAAGGACTTGATCAGCCAAGGCAAGGTGAAGCATTTCGGTCTCTCCGAGGCGGGCGTACGCACGATCCGGCGCGCGCATGCGGTACAGCCGGTCGCCGCGGTCCAGAGCGAATATTCGCTCTGGTGGCGTGAACCGGAAGAGGCGATCCTGCCGGTGCTTGAAGAACTGGGGATCGGCTTCGTGCCCTTCAGCCCGCTGGGCAAGGGGTTCCTCACCGGCGCCATCGATGCCAGCACGACGTTCGACAGCAGCGACTTCCGCAACACCGTGCCGCGTTTTGCGGAAGACGCCCGCAAGGCGAACCAGGCGCTGGTCGACGCGATCGGCGTGATCGCTGCCGAGAAGAAGGCGACATCAGCACAGGTCGCTCTCGCCTGGCTGCTGGCGCAGAAGCCCTGGATCGTTCCGATCCCCGGCACCACCAAGCTCAATCGCCTCGAAGAGAACATCGCGTCGGCCACCATCGCGCTGACGGCGGACGATCTTGCCAACATCGAGAATGCGGTCTCGGCGATCGCGGTGAAGGGAGCGCGCTATTCTCCGCAACAGGAAGCAAGGATCGATCGTTAGCCACCTGGGAGAGCGTGATGAGCCAACCAGTCTCAAGACGAGGTGCGCTGATGACCATGCTTGCACTGCCTCTGGGCGCCGGATTGAGTCCCGGATCGAGCCGCCCGCCAGTGCGTCGAGCGCGCGGCGAACGGGCGGCGCCAAAGTGCTGGTGGCCTACTACACCCGCACCGGCAACACGCGGGTCATCGCGCGCCAGATCAGCAGGACTCTGCGAGCGGATATTTTCGAGATCGCGACCGTCGATCCCTACCCGGAAGACTACAAGCAGCAGGTTGCGGTGGCGGAGCAGCAGCGGGAGTCCGGTTTCGAACCGGCGCTGGCCGCCACGGTGCCTGATATCGGAACCTACGAGACGGTGTTCCTCGGATTTCCGATCTGGGGCATGACCGCGCCTTCGGTGATCCGCTCCTTCCTGTCGAAACACGATCTGTCCGGCAAGACCTTGGTGCCGTTCATCACCCATGGCGGCTACGGAACAGGGCAGAGCCTGAAAGTCCTCGCAGATCATGCACCAGGGGCACGGCTCATCAAGGGTTTTTCCAAGCAGTGCGACCAGGAACGCCAGACGCTTGACGAGGTCACCGGCTGGCTCGGCCGGGTCGAATTGCCCCGCTGAGCCGCCAACGCGAACGCCCAGGCTGCCGTGGGCAGCGAAGCCAAAGATCAGAAAAGGAAAAGAATCATGGCCGAGAACATCAGGGACAAAGTCGTCGTCATCACTGGCGCCAGCAGCGGGCTGGGCGAAGCCGCCGCACGGCTTCTGGCCAGGGAGGGTGCGAAACTGGTCCTGGGGGCGCGCCGCCTTGACCGGTTGCAGGCGCTGGCCGGCGCGCTTTCACTTGGCGAGGGCGCCATCCTTCAGACCGACGTTACCGATGTCGGCCAGGTCCGGCATCTGGTCGACCATGCGGTCGAGACGCACGGCCGCGTCGACGTCATGATCAACAATGCCGGCCTGATGCCGCATTCCCCGCTGGAGCGCGGCAAGGTCGAGGACTGGGACCGCATGATCGACGTCAACATCAAGGGCGTGCTCTACGGCATTGCCGCGGCACTGCCGCACATGAAGACGCAGAAAAGCGGCCACATCATCAACGTGTCGTCGGTCGCCGGCCACAAGGTCGGGCCGGGCGGAGCGGTCTATGCCGCGACCAAGCACGCGGTGCGCATCATCTCGGAAGGTCTGCGCCAGGAAGTGAAACCCTACAACGTCCGCACCACCATCATCTCGCCCGGTGCCGTGGCGACCGAACTGCCCGGCAGCGTCACCGAGGCCGATGTCGCCGAGGGCGTACGCGCACTCTACGACCGGGTGGCCATTCCGGCCGATTCCTTCGCCAGGACGGTGGTGTTCGCCATGAGCCAGCCCGACGAGGTCGACATCAACGAAATCCTGTTCAGACCGACGGCGCAGGAATACTGAAGCCGTTGTAGGTGTCTTGACGCGCCGCGCTTCCTGTTCCAGCTTGGCGCCATGTTCTTCCTCGCGCCCACCAACACCAAGCGACGTCGCCCCTGCACAATGCGGAGCGGCAGACTGATTGCGCGACGACAAAGATCGGCAGGATAGACCCGGTTCGTTCGTTTCCAGCCCCGCCCGCGACACCGCCGGCGGGGTTTTTCATGTCTGGAGCACTTTGATGACCAACAATTCTTCCATCCGGCTTCGGCCGGCCGTGCCTGCTGACGCCGCCGCGATCCGGGATATCGTTCGTGCCGCCTATGTCAAATGGGTGCCGGTGATCGGCCGCGAGCCGCTGCCGATGCGCACCGACTACGACAAGGCCGTTGCCGAGCATCCGTTCGATCTCGCCGTCGAGGATGATCGGATCGTCGGGATGATCGAAACCGTGCTGGCTGACGGTCACCTGTGGATCGAGAATGTCTGTGTGGCACCGGATGCGCAGGGCAGGGGGATCGGCCGGCTGTTGCTGGAACTGGCCGAGCGCAAGGCGGTCGAAGCGGGCCGCCTCGAGCTTCGCCTGCTGACCAATGGCGCCTTCGAGGCGAATGTGTCGCTGTACAAAAGGTATGGCTATGTCATCGATAGGGAAGAGCCTTTCATGAACGGTATGACGGTCCACATGAGCAAGAAGCTGGCGGGATCACCGGCGATCTGAGGGAGGGGTTCGACAATGGCCATCTGCGTCAGGCTCAAACAACTCCCAGGGTTTCACGCGGTTGCCCGGCTGGCGGCGGGGGAGACCATCCCCGGTTGGGCGGACGGGCCAGGCTTCGTCAGCATCACAAGGACTGACGACGAGCTTTCGATCGTTTGCCTGCAGGATCGTGTGCCGGATAGTGTCAGGCAGGACGGTGACTGGGTGGCCTTCAAGCTCCAGGGGCCGTTTGCCTTCGACGAAACCGGTATCGTGTTGTCGGTCATCAGGCCGTTGTCGGAAAACGGGCTGGGCATCTTCGTGGTGTCCACTTTCGATGGCGACCATCTGTTGGTGAAAGCGACGGATCAGGCTGCGGCGAGGCGATTTCTGGTCGAGGCCGGGCATATCTTGCTGTAGTCCATCCTCACCAAGCCGGTTGCTGACCCGAACGCTCTGGCTCAATCACTGCCGCACTGGCTCAACCACTTCGGGGGTTGCGTTTGACAGCGGCGTTTGTGCATCGTTATCTCCAGCCAGATATGACGGCCCGGCGCGACGATGCGGTCAAGGAGAAAACCATGTCACACAATCTGCAGTTCTATATCGATGGCGCGTGGGTCGATCCTGTTGTGCCCAACGCTTTCGATGTCATCGATCCCTCGAATGAGGACGCCTTTGCGCAGATTTCGCTCGGCTCCAAGGCCGATGTCGACAAAGCGGTGGCCGCCGCCAAGCGCGCCTTCAACAGCTTTGGTTTCACCGAGGTTGGCGAGCGGCTCGACCTGTTGAACCGCATCATCGCGGTCTACAAGAAGCGCAGTGGCGATCTTGCCGTCGCTGTGTCACGCGAGATGGGCGCGCCGCGCCAGATGGCGTTGGACAGCCAGGTCGGCATCGGTCTTGCGCATCTGCAGAAGATGGCCGACGTGCTGAAGACTTTCGAATTCCGCCACGTCAAGGGCAACCATCTGGTGGTCAAGGAGCCGATCGGCGTCGTCGGGCTGATCACGCCGTGGAACTGGCCGCTCAACCAGATCACCTGCAAGGTCGGCCCGGCGCTTGCCGCCGGCTGCACGATGGTGCTGAAGCCCTCCGAGATCGCGCCGCTCGACGCCATCATCTTCGCCGAAATCCTCGACGAGGCCGGCGTGCCGAAGGGTGTCTTCAACCTCGTCAATGGCGACGGACCGGGCGTCGGCCAGGCGCTGTCCAGCCACCCCGACATCGACATGATGTCGTTCACCGGTTCAACCCGTGCCGGCATCCTGGTGGCCAAGGCCGCCGCCGACACGGTCAAGCGCGTGCATCAGGAGCTTGGCGGCAAGTCGGCCAACATCCTGTTCGGGGATGTCGACCTCGCAAGCGCCGTCAGCAAGGGCGTCGCCGGCTGCTTCAGCAACAGCGGCCAGTCCTGCAACGCGCCGACGCGCATGTTCGTGCCGCGCGACCGCCATGACGAGGCGGCCGGCTATGCCAAGGCCGCGGCGGAAAAGTTCACCGTCGGCCCCGCCGACGCTGCCGGCACCAAGCTTGGCCCGGTCGTCAGCCAGATCCAGTTCGACAAGATCCAGGACCTGATCCAGGCCGGCATCGATGAAGGTGCGACGCTGGTCGCCGGCGGCCCCGGCCGTCCGGCCGAACTCAACCGCGGCTATTACGTCAGGCCGACGGTGTTCGCCGACGTCACCCACGACATGCGCATCGCGCGCGAGGAGATCTTTGGGCCGGTGCTGGCGATCATGCCCTACGACAGCGTCGACGAGGTGGTCGAGACCGCCAACGACACCGTCTATGGCCTCGCCTCCTACATCCAGGCCAAGGACATGAAGAAGGCGCGCGAAGTGGCGGCGCGCATGCGCACCGGCAATGTCTACATCAACTATCCCCAGTGGGACGCCGGCCTGCCGTTCGGCGGCTACAAGCAGTCGGGCAATGGCCGCGAATATGCCGAATACGGGCTCGAGGATTTTTTGGAGATCAAGGGCATCGCGGGGTATGAGGCGGCGGAGTAAAATTGGTCAGGGCGCGCCACGATATGTGGCGCGCTGTCCGTCCGGTATCGCCGAGGTCAGCGCCGGCCCTCATTGCCCTGCCGGGCATTTCTCCCCGTATAGTGACGGGGAGAAAGACGCCGTCATGGACGGTTTCGCCAATCTCCAATGTTGCAGAATAGGCGCCAGCGATGCGGCCAGCTACCTTCTCCCCGTCACTATCCGGGGAGAAGGTGCCGGCAGGCGGATGAGGGGCGGCGCCGACTTTGGCGATTGGTGGCCTTCACAAGACGGAAGCCGTCATTGGCCTGAAAGCGATGGCCCTGCCTTGCTGATCTCCTTGCCAATTGGCAAATTCATGCTATATATCTGCCAATAGCGAGGCAACAAAATGCAGCTTCAGTCCATTGTCACGACACCGGCCACGGTTGGCAGCGTCATATCGGATGACGAGGCCGGCGCGCTGGCGCGCACCACGGTTAATCTGTTCAAGGCCTGGAACCTCACTGACCTGGAGGCCTGCATCCTGCTCGGCGGCATGTCGGCCCGGACCTGGGCGCGTTGGAAGACTGGGGCGAAAGAAGGCGGCGTCGGCAGGATCGACCGCGACCTGCGCACCCGCATGGCGCATCTGATGGGCATCCATAAGGGCCTGCGCTATCTGTTCACGGAGCCGGCACGCGGCTACGCCTGGATCCGCAAGCCCAATGCCACCTTCGGCGGCCAGTCGGCCCTCGACCTGATGCTGCGCGGCGAAATCTCCGATCTCTCGGCGATGCGCGAATGGCTCGATGCGGAGCGTGGCGCATGGTGAGTGGACTTGCGGTCAGGCGCCGCGTTGACTGGCCCCAGACCTTCCGCATCATCCGCTCCATCCATCCGCCCATCGACCTGTTCGAGGACATTGCCGACCCGCGCGACTGGGAGGCGCTGGCCTCGGTCGAGGCGAAGACCAACCCGCGCATAAGGTTCGAGATCGGCGACCTCGGCAAGGTGTCGGCCGCAAGGCGGGTTTCCGGCCCCGGCGCCAGCTTCGTGATGGCGCCCTTCGTGCACTGCTCGACGCTGAGGCCAGGCCGCTTCTCGGATGGCAGCTACGGCATCTACTATGCCGGCGACAGTGAGGACGTCGCTCTGGCCGAAACCATCCACCATCATCAGAAATTCATGCGCGCCACCAACGAGGGGCCGGGCTGGACGGCGGATTTCCGCGTGCTGATCGGCAGCGTCGACCGCGACCTCGATGACGTCAACGCCGTGCCCGGCGTGCTCGACCCGGACGACTATTCCGCCTCGCAGGCGGAAGGGCGGGCGCTGCGGGCAGGAGGCAGCGACGGACTGGTGTGGAACAGCGTGCGCATGCCGGGCGGCGGCTGCATCGGCATCTTCTGGCCCGATGTCATTACCATTCCAGTGCAGGGTCGCCACTACAGCTACCATTGGGACGGCGCCCGCGTGGACTTCGTGCGCCAGCACGATACGGGAAAGGTGCTTGCCGTCACATGATGGCGGCGGACACGCTTTACAGATCGCTGGGAAGCCGATATCCATAAATCCAAGGATTCGGATATATGGATAAGAAAAGCACTTTGAACGCGCTGGCCGCACTTGGCCAGGAGACGCGGCTGGATGTCTTCCGGCTGCTCGTGCGTGCCGGTCCGGAAGGCATTCCGGCGGGCGAGATCGCCACGAGGCTGGACACGGTCCAGAACACCATGTCGGCGCATCTGAAGGTGCTCGCCCATGCCGGGCTGATCCGTCCCGAACGCGACGGAAGGACCGTGCGCTATGTCGCCGACATGACCGGCCTGCGCGACCTGCTGGCCTATCTGATGGAAGATTGCTGCAATGGCGCGCCGGAGCTCTGCCAGCCCGTGATCCAGGCGGTAACCTGCAAATGCTAGAAGGGAGGCATGCACCATGAGCGAACCGTACAACGTTCTTTTCCTCTGCACCGGCAATTCGGCGAGGTCGATCATCGCAGAGGCGATTCTCAATCGTATTGGCGCCGGCAAGTTCAAGGCCTATTCGGCCGGGTCGCATCCCAAAGGGGCGGTGCATCCCTACACGCTCCAGCTTCTGAAGAACCTCAATTACGACACGTCCTTTGCCCGTTCGAAGGACTGGGAAGAATTCGCGGTTCCCGGTGCGCCGGAGATGAATTTCGTTTTCACGGTCTGCGACAACGCCGCCAATGAATCGTGCCCTGTCTGGCCAGGACAGCCGATGACCGCACATTGGGGCGTGCCTGATCCGGCTGACGCGGAGGGCACCGATGCCGAAAAACATCTGGCCTTTGCCGAAGCCTATCGCATGCTCAACAACCGGATTTCGATCTTCATCAGCCTGCCGATGAGCATGGTCGACAAGCTTGCCCTGCAGAAGCGGCTGGATGAAATCGGCCGCAACCTGCCGAAGGCCGGCTGAAGCTCGTGGCGAACGACCTGCCACGCCGCATCGTCGCGGAAGCCTTGGGAACCGCGCTGCTCGTCGCGACCGTGGTCGGCTCCGGCATCATGGCCGCCCGGCTGACACACGACGTCGCCGTTTCGCTGCTCGGCAACACGCTGCCGACCGGGGCGATCCTCGTCGTGCTGATCACGATACTGGGACCGATCTCAGGGGCGCACTTTAATCCGGCCGTTACGCTGGTGTTCGCGCTTCGCCGCGAGATCGAGGCGAACGCGGCGCTTGCCTATGTCACCGCCCAGGTCGTGGGCGGCATTGCCGGGACGTTTCTGGCCCATGCCATGTTC
This sequence comes from Mesorhizobium sp. M7A.F.Ca.CA.004.06.1.1, assembly GCF_003999135.1. Taxonomy (NCBI): domain Bacteria; kingdom Pseudomonadati; phylum Pseudomonadota; class Alphaproteobacteria; order Hyphomicrobiales; family Phyllobacteriaceae; genus Mesorhizobium; species Mesorhizobium sp. M7A.F.Ca.CA.004.06.1.1. The sequence goes on from NZ_RZPQ01000066.1 coordinate 14,198, forward strand.
GAACTGCCTATCCTGCAGGCCTCAGCGACGGTGCGGACCGGAACCGGGCAATGGCTCGCGGAGGCAGTCGCCGCCTTCGGCCTTGTGTTCACCATCCTGGCAGGCTTGCGCTTCCGCTCCGACGCGATCCCGTGGCTTGTCGGGCTGTACATCACCGCCGCCTACTGGTTCACGGCCTCGACCTCCTTCGCCAACCCGGCTGTCGCGATCGCCCGCGCCTTTTCCGACACGTTTTCTGGCATCCGTCCGGTCGACCTGCCGGGCTTCATAGCCGCCGAATTGCTGGGGGCGCTGCTGGCCATGGCCCTGGCGGGCTGGCTGCTCGCCGAAGCGAAATCAACAAGACAGATGAAGGCTGCCGAATGACCGTCACCATCTACCACAACCCCGATTGCGGCACCTCGCGCAATACGCTGGCCATGATCCGCCAGTCCGGCGAAGAGCCGGAGGTGATCGAATATCTGAAGACGCCACCGTCGCGCGAAAGGCTGGTCGAGTTGATTGCCGCGATGGGCATGATGC
>NZ_RZPQ01000670.1:0-3326 GCF_003999135.1 Mesorhizobium sp. M7A.F.Ca.CA.004.06.1.1
GCACATCGCCTATGTCTCCGAGCAGAATCTGCTCGAGGATCAGTCGGGTGAGCCGGTCCGGCATCCGCAGATCAAGGAGATGTTCGACAAGAGGCCGGACGGCGGCTACCAGCCGAAACGGCAGTCAAGGCACTGACCCGCGGAGAGATGGGCGCAAAAAAAGCGGGGCATGACCCCGCTTTTTTGTGGCTCGGCGATATCGGCCGATCAGTTGGCGGTCTTCGCCTTGTCCTGCTCTTCCTTGAGCTTCTTGGCGAAATCCTGGTTGTTCTTGGCGACGAAGTCCTGAAGCTTCTTTTGCCGGTCCTCGATGTCCGACTGCTGCAGCGCCGGTCCGTCATAGGCGCCGCTGAAGCCCTGCAGGGCGACCTTGATCGGATTGGGCTGGTTCTGGAAATTGACGGAGGTCAGGGTAATCGCCTGGCCCTTCTTGAAGGCGGCGACGAGCTGATCGGTCAGCGGCACTTCCGCCACGCAACGATCCGGGAAGCAGATCACATAGTCGAGCTTCTGCGCCTTGCCGGTGTCGATCTGCAGGCCGATGCCGGGAGGCACCAGACGGCCGGTCGGGACCGTCACCTGGAACACCTTGCGGTTCACCTTGCCCTTCAGCTCGATCAGGCTGACGCCAGTGACCAGCTGGCCGTTGCCGGCGGTGGTGATGTTCTGGACATTGCAGATGTCGACGTCTTCCTGCTTGGTGCAGGCCTTGAACCAGCCTTGCGGAATCTGCTGTTGCTGCTGTGCGGAAGCAGCGGGAAGTCCTGCGCCGAGAAAGCCGACCACGCCAGCGGCCATGACCGACAGGCGGTACGCGTTGCTGTTCAGGCTCGTCATGTCGTGCACTTCCTCTCAAATGATCCCGGGACCGGCTTCTTCGTGCCGTGTGGTCCAGCTACCTGTTGCCGAAATGAGGCAACAGAATGACTTCGGAGGGCGTGTTACACTGCAAGCGATGCCGAATCCAGCCCGGCGTCAGCAATTGTTGAACGCGCGGTTGGCCGGCGCGCAGCCGCCTCATGCTAGGGTGCACACCGAATCATCAAGCCGACCCAGTAAGGAGACGTTCATGGGCCGCGTTGTTGTTTGGCTGATCACCGGGATATCGTTTCTCGCCCTTTCGCATCAGCCGGCCGCATCGGAGCCGAAGCACGCTATCGCCATGCAGGGCGTGCCGGCGCTACCGCCCGACTACAGGCATTTCGACTACGTCAATCCCGACGCGCCGAAGGGTGGCTCGATTACCTATTGCGTCGTCGGCAGCTTCGACAATCTGAACCCTTTCATCCTCAAGAGCCTGCGCACGACGGCGCGCGGCATGATGGATACGATCTTCGGCAATCTGGTCTTCGAGCCGTTGATGCAGCGCAATGCCGACGAGGCTTTCACGCTCTACGGTTTGTTGGCCGACAGCGCCGACATGGACCCGGAGCGCAAGAGCATCGAATTCCATCTCAATCCGAAGGCCAAATGGTCGGACGGTCAGCCGGTGACGCCGGAGGACGTGCTGTTCAGCTATGACGTCTACACCGAGAAAGGCCGCCCGCCTTACAGCGATCGCATGGCCAGGGTCGCCAAGCTCGAAAAGACCGGCGATCACAGCGTGCGCTTCACCTTCAACGACAAGGCCGATCGCGAATTCCCGCTGATCATCGCGCTGACCCCGATCATCCCGAAGCACGCCTTCGACAAGGAGACTTTCGACAGGACGACGCTCAAGCCGGTGATCGGCAGCGGCCCTTATAGGATCGCGCAGGTGCAGCCCGGCCAGCGCATCGTGTTCAAGCGCAACCCGGACTACTGGGGCAAGGACGTCCCGGCCAAGCGCGGTTTCGACAATTACGACCAGATCACCATCGAGTATTTCCTCAACGCCAACGCCAAGCTCGAAGCGTTCAAGAAAGGCCTTTGCGCCATCGACGACGACAGTGATCCGGTGAAGCGCGAGCGCGATCTCGATTTTCCGGCCTTCCACAAGGGCGACGTCGTCGCCGAAACCTTCGACACCGGCATTCCGCCCGTGGTGACCGGTTTCCTGTTCAACACGCGGTTGCCGAAATTCGCCAACCCTGTCGTGCGGCGCGCGCTCGGCATGCTCTACGACTTTGAATGGGCCAACAAGAACCTGTTCGGCGGCAAATACACGCGCACGATGAGTTACTGGCAGAATTCCGAGCTTTCCGCGATCGGCCATCCGGCCGACGACAGGGAGAAAGCGCTTCTGGCGCCCTACCCCGGCCGCGTCCCGGCCGATGTCATGGACGGTACATGGCGGCCGCCGGTGACCGACGGATCGGGCCAGGACCGCCGCGTGCTGAAGGCAGCCTTCGATCTTTTGAAAAGTGTCGGCTACCACGTGCAGAATGGAACGATGCTCGATCCCGAAGGCAAACCCTTCAGCTTCGAAATCCTGACCGCATCGCAGGACGAGGAGCGCCTTGCCGGCATCTACCAGCGCACGCTGGAGAAGATCGGCATCGATCTCACCATTCGCAGCCTCGACGGCGACCAGATCCAGTCGCGCAAGCAGCGCTTCGACTTTGAGGTCCTGATCGGATCGAGCGGCTTCAACAATTCGTTGTCGCCCGGCATCGAGCAGAGCGGGCGCTGGAGTTCCGCCGCGGCCAGGACGGAAGGCTCGTTCAATCTCGCAGGCGTCGCCGATCCGGCTGTGGACGCGGCGATCGAGGCGATGCTGCGCGCCCGCTCCAAGGAGGATTATGTTGCCGCCGTTCGCGTTCTCGACCGGCTGCTGATCTCCGGCAACTACATGGTGCCGATGCAGCACAACACGCAGCAATGGATTGCCTACTGGAACTACCTGGAACATCCGCAAAAGACGCCCATATTCGGGTATCAGCTGCCAACATGGTGGCGCAAACCCAACTGAGGGATCAGGAGATCGAGATGAGCGAATTGAACGCCATCACCGTCGATGTGGTGTCCGATGTCGTCTGCCCCTGGTGCTTCATCGGCCAGAAGCGGCTCGACAGGGCGATTGCCGCCGTCGGCGATGTCGACGTGCATGTCCGCTGGCGGCCGTTCCAGCTCGATCCGACCATTCCGCCTGAAGGCAAGGACCGCCGCGAATACATGCTGGCAAAATTCGGCAGTGATCAGCGCATCCGCGAGATTCACGCCCGCATCGAGCCGCTGGGCGAAATCGAAGGCATCTCGTTCGCCTTTGACGCCATCAAGGTGGCGCCGAACACGCTGGATGCGCATCGGCTGATCCGCTGGGCAGGTGCCGCCGGCGAAGCCATTCAGAACAGGCTTGTGCGCCGGCTGTTCCAGCTGAATTTCGAGGAAGGCGCAAACATTGGCGA
>NZ_RZPQ01000671.1:0-3320 GCF_003999135.1 Mesorhizobium sp. M7A.F.Ca.CA.004.06.1.1
GGATCACCTTGTCGACGACCACCTTGCCTTCGCTCGGATGTTCTTCCAGCCAGGTGCCGAGCGCTTCGTTGACCAGGCCTTCGACGACAGGACGGACTTCCGACGAGACCAGCTTGTCCTTGGTCTGCGAGGAGAATTTCGGATCTGGAACCTTGACCGACAGCACCGCCGTCAGGCCTTCGCGGCAATCGTCGCCGATCAGCGAGACCTTTTCCTTCTTGGTCAGGCCGGAGGATTCGCCATAGCCGGTGATCTGGCGCGTCAGCGCGCCGCGAAAGCCGGCCAGATGCGTGCCGCCATCGCGCTGAGGGATGTTGTTGGTGAAGGCCAGCACGTTCTCGTGGTAGCTGTCGTTCCACCACATCGCCACTTCGACGGTGATCCCATCGCGCTCCGCCCGGATGGCGATCGGCTTGTCGATCAGCGGTTTCTTGACCCGATCGAGATATTTGACGAATTCCTCGAGGCCTCCATCATAGTGCAGTTCATGGCGCACGACGTCGGCGTGACGGGCATCGGTCAAAATGATGCGCACGCCGGAATTGAGGAAGGCAAGCTCGCGCAGCCGGTGTTCCAGCGTGCCAAAGTCGAATTCGACCATGGTGAAGGTCTCGGCCGACGGGAAGAAGGTGATCTGGCTGCCGCTGCGGCCCTCATAGGTGCCCGGCTGCTTGTCCTGCTCATAGCTGCCGGTCGCCTTCAGCGGCGCGTCGGCATTGCCATGCGTGAAACTCATCTCGAAGATCTGGCCGTTGCGGCGGATTTTCAGCTTCAGCCACGCCGACAGCGCGTTGACCACCGAGACGCCGACGCCATGCAGGCCGCCCGAGACCTTGTAGGAATTCTGGTCGAACTTGCCGCCGGCATGCAGCTGCGTCATGATCACTTCGGCCGCCGAAATGCCTTCTCCGGTGTGGATATCGGTCGGAATTCCGCGGCCATTGTCGATCACGGTGACCGAACCATCGGGGTTGAGCGTCACGGTGACGAGATCGGCGTGACCGGCCAGCGCCTCGTCGATGGCGTTGTCGACCACTTCATAGACCATGTGATGCAGGCCCGAACCGTCGTCGGTATCGCCGATATACATTCCGGGGCGTTTGCGGACAGCATCCAACCCCTTCAAAACCTTGATGGAATCGGCGCCGTATTCGGCTTCAGCGCCGTTGTTGTTATCGATCTGATCGCTCATGAAAACCTGTTGTCTGGATGCCGCTTGCACGGCGCGAAAAACCCGCTCCGAATCGCGCCTCTGATATGCACTAGATATAGGCGCAAAAGGCGGTTTTTCCAAGGTTTGCAGGCATTTCACGGGGAATGAGCCGGCTGTCCATGGCAGCCTCCCGTCAGGCCCTATTTCACTTTGGCCAGCCGGTCCCTGAGAAACTTGATCATGAACTTGTATCGCGGCGCCAGCCGCCCGCTGCGGTCGAGCTCCAGCGTCATGTCCAGCGCCTGCGAAAGCACCGTCTTGGGGTTCTTGGCGACCTGAGCGTAGTCGATCATGGCAACCACCAGGTCGCGCTGCCAGGTGGCGTTGTTTGGGTCGGACCGGGCGAGCTTCTGGCGGATGTCGAGACTGTCCTGGAAAGCCTGCCGCGCGCCTTTGACGTCGCGCTGCTTGGCCTTGAGCATGCCGATCTCGGACAGGGTGATCGACAGGTCGCGTTGCCAGTCGGCATTGGCAGGGTCGAGCTTGGCCAGCCGGTCGGCGATAGCGAAACTGTCTGTATAGGCCTTGAGCGCTCCGGCGCGGTCGCCCTGAATCGCCAGAATGCCGGCGACCTTTTCCAGGCTGACCGAAAGGTCACGTTGCCAGTCGGCGTTGGCAGGGTCACTGGCCGCCAGCATGCGGGCTATAGAGAGGGCTTGCCTATAGGCGGCGAGGGCTGCCGGCCAGTCCTCTTGATCGCTCAGCGCATTGCCCATCTTTGCGTTGCCGACAGACAGGTCGCGCTTCAACTCACTGTTGTCGGGGTCGCGGCCCGCTAATTGTTCGACGATCGCATGGCCCGCTTTATAGGACGCGAGTGCGCCCGCCGCATCGCCGCGCTCGCGCTTGAGGTCGCCGATCGTATCATGGCTGACCGACACATCGCGCTGCCGTTCGGCATCCTGCGGCTTCTTTTCGGCCAATGCCAATCGGATATTCAGGCTCTCCTCGTAGGCCATCTGGGCGTTGTCCAACTGGCCGGCGGTACGCGCCAGTGCACCGATCTCGTCATAGCTGATGGTCAGGTCGCGCTGCAGTTCGGCGCGCTCCGGCTCGTTGTCGGCAAGCTGCTTCTTGACCGACAAGCCTTCCTGGTAGATCTGCGAGGCCCCAGCCAGATCGCCTTGCGTCACAAGCACATTGCCGATCTTGTCGTCGGCCATGGCGAAGTCGCTGAACCATGACAGCCGATCGGGTTCGGCAGCGGTCAAATCCCTGAGCATGGTTCTGGCGGTCCGATAGTTTTCCAGCGCTTCCGGCAGGTCTCCTTGCGCCAGCTTGATGTTGCCGAGCTTGATGTGGCTGACGGCAAAATCGCGCTTGACGCTCGGGTCGGTTTCCCGGGCCGAACGCAGCTCGAGATTGGACACCAGCGCTGCAAAGGCGCGGCCTGCCGCATCGGTGTTGCCGACAAGGGTGTAGAGCTTGCCGAGCTCGTCCAGGGTTCGGATCTGGCGGTCGGCCTGGTCCAGGGTCAGATCGGTTTGCCCGGCCTCGCCGTAGAGGACCAGCACCGATTCATAGTCCTTGATGGCCGTGGCGTAGTCGAGGTCGGCGCGCGCCGCACCGCCGGACAGGAAACGCGTCGCCGCCTCGGACAGCGTGCGGTTGACGAAGTTGGCCTTCAAGGCGTTGCGCGAGACATTGTCGATGTCGGCGGCCTTTGCGAGGATGGCGCGAGCCCCATCGAAGGCGCCGAGCGAAAGCTGCTCCTCGGCCTGCCGGCGCAATTCCGTCACCTGCGGATCATCGGAGGCCAGCGTCCTCATTTCGCCGCGCACCTTGACGAAGGCGTCGGCCGCCTCGCGCAACCGGGCATTCAGGCTGTCCGCCGAAAGGTGGCTGGCGTCGGAGCTGATCAGCACGCCGTAGAGAGGCGCCAGCGGCATGTCGGCATCGCTGGCGACCTGCTCGACCTCACCGCGCATTTCCGGCGTCACGTCGGCCATGGCAAGCAACAGGCGCTCGCGCTCCGGCAATTGTTGCTTGGCGGCCGCGGCAAAAAACAGCTTCGGCAGGCCGCTCTCGACGTAAGGCAGCTGTTTGCCCCGCGACAAATCGTAGACCTCCTGCTGCACCAGCGTCAGCACCGAGCGGATCTCGAGCC
>NZ_RZPQ01000672.1:0-3319 GCF_003999135.1 Mesorhizobium sp. M7A.F.Ca.CA.004.06.1.1
GGGCCATAGCGTTGGCCCATGGCCACTGAAGCAATTACCCTGGACGCGGATTCCAAGGCCCGGCGCGGCTTTCTGCTGGCGCTCGGCGCCTATCTGCTGTGGGGATTGCTGCCCTTCTACATGAAGGCGGTCGCTCATCTGCCGCTCGCCGAAGTCATTGCCCATCGCATCGTCTGGTCGGTGCCGATCGCCGCCGCCGTTCTGATCTGGGCCGGCCGCATGGCGGATTTCAAGGCGGCACTGCGCTCGCCGCGCACCATCGCCATGGCCGCGCTGACGGCGGCGCTGATCTCGGTCAACTGGGGCATCTATGTCTGGGCGATCGCTGTCGACCGCACCGTCGAAACCGCGCTCGGCTACTACATCAATCCACTGGTCAACGTCGTCGTCGGCGCGCTGCTGCTTGGCGAGCGGCTCGACCGGCTGCAGATCGCGGCGGTGGTGCTGGCGGCCGTCGCAGTCGCCGTGCTGACCGTCGAGGGCGGCAAGCTGCCCTGGGTGTCGCTGGCGCTGGCGTTTTCCTTCGCCGCCTACGCCTTCTTCCGCAAGACGCTGCCGATCGGACCGAGCCAGGGATTTTTGCTCGAAGTCCTTCTGCTGTCGGTGCCGGCGCTTGGCTACATCGTCTATCTCATCGCGACCGAACAGGACCACATCTTATCCAGCAGTGGCACCGATACGGCATTGCTGATCGGCTGCGGTCCGGTCACATCGATCCCGCTGCTGCTGTTTGCGTTCGGCGCGAGGCTGCTGCGGCTGTCCACCATCGGCATCATGCAGTACATCGCGCCGACCATTGTGTTTCTGATCGCCGTGCTGATCTTCGACGAGCCTTTCGGCACCACCCAGGCGATTGCCTTTGGCCTGATCTGGACAGCGCTCGCGATGTATTCCTGGTCGATGTTCCGTGGCCGCGAGATCCGGCCGGCGGTGCCGGCTGCAAGGTAAGGATCCCCTATGTACCTGCTGCATATCGCCAACAAAAATTATTCCTCATGGTCGCTGCGGCCTTGGGTGTTGATGCGAGAGCTGAACATCCCGTTCGAGGAACGGCTGACGCCATTCCCGACCGCATCGAGTTGGGATCTGTACCGGCCCTTCTCGCCGAGCGGCCGCGTGCCGTGCCTGATCGACGATGGCTGGGCGGTCTGGGATTCGCTGGCCATCGTCGAATATCTGGCCGAACGCCACCATGGCGTGTGGCCTGTCGAGGCCAAGGCGCGCGCCTGGGCACGCTCGGCCGCCGCCGAGATGCATTCGAGCTTCACCGCATTGCGCGGGGCATGCCCGATGAGTTGCGGCGTGCGCGTAAAGCCATTCCCGATGTCCGATGCGCTGAAGCAGGACATCTTTCGCCTCGGCGATCTCTGGAACGATGGCCTTGCCCGTTTCGGCGGGCCGTTTCTGGCCGGCGCTCATTTTACCGCCGTCGACGCTTTCTTTGCCCCGGTGGCGTTCCGCGCCCAGTCCTATGGGCTCTCCTTCGAGGGTGCGGCTGCAGCCTATCCAGCGCAATTGCTTGCCCTGCCGGCGATGCGCGAATGGTATGCGGCTGGCTTGGCCGAGACCTGGCGCGAGCCCGACCACGAAGCGGAAGCCGCCGCCGCCGGCACCGTCATCGAGGATCTTCGCGCCTCGGCGTGAAAGTCGCCGGGCGGGCGTTACATCTGTCCGAGCCGCCTGACAAAGAGATAGGTCGCGCCCGCGATCACCATCGCTACCGCCGTCACCACCCAGAAGCCCATTGGCGTGTCGACCAGCGGCAAGCCGCCGACATTCATGCCGAACAGGCCCGAGATGATGGTCATTGGCAACAGCACCGCCGTCATCACCGACAGTACGTACAGCAGCCGGTTCGACTGCGTCGTCAGCTTGGCCATAAGCTCGTCCTGCAACAGCCGGGCGCGTGCCTGCAATTGTTCGCCATCATAGTGCAGCGTCTGCGCCCTGTGCGAAAGACGCGCGGCCATGTCGTTGATGCTGTCGGGCAGGTCGTTACGGTGCGAGTGGTCGAGATGGCGAAACAGATTGGTCAACGTCGCCATCTGCCTGTGGATCACAACCAGATGCCGGCGCGCGTCGACGAGGGATTGCCGTTCATTGTGCCATGCGTCGCAGACGATGCGATCCTCGATCCCGTCGAGGCTGTCGCCGAGTGCCGCAAGTTCAGCCACCATGCCGTCAAAAGACTGGCCGACAACCGCCTCGATCAACTCGGCCGGCGAGCGGAACTTGCGCGATCCATTCTCGATCGCCTTGCGGATGTTGTCGACCGACTGCAGCGGTTGCTTGCGGGCGCCGACCAGCATCGTGTCGTTGAGCGCGAAGCGGAAATGGCCAAGCCCGCCCGCTTCCGCCGAATAGTCATGGCGCAGGTCCGGCAGATCGCCATAGAGCCAGTCGTCCTCGAGGTCGATGTGGCAGCCATGGCTGGCGGACAGGAAAGCTTCGCGCACCGGTGCCGGCAAAGCCTGATCGGCGCCGATCTCATGGCGGGCCCGCATGTCGGAAAGCTGGTAGCTGCGCCATGTCCAGTGCGCGGCGGTGGCGTCCCTGGTTCGCACGCCCTCAGCGGTGAAATGATAGATGAAGAACAATCCGTGCTCGTCGGGCAGGTAGGGCGACAGGTCGGTGCCTTCCGGGGCGAGAGTGATATCCATGGGCGGTGCCAGATGCATGTTCCGAAATGGCACCGCACGGCGGCTGCCTGGCCTTGATTTCTAGCACGAGCGAACCCGGTTCGGTGTGACGGTTTCTTGACAGCCGATCACGGTCTGTCGATCACCCACGTCAATCCGGTGGTGACGCCTTCGCCACCCCGGATTGTGCCCCGGTCAGTGCTTCGGGCCGAAGCCGGGGTAGGGCTTGAGGGGCACGATTGCGGCAATGTCCATCATGCCGGCCTTGACCAGCGGCAAGGTGGCGAGATGGCCGCGAACCTCTGCATCATCGGCGGCTTCGAGCATCATGCCGCTGCCCGGGATGTCGCCTCGGTTCCACACCTGGCGTACCGCGCCTTCGGCATAGAGCGTGCGCCGCTGTTCGGCTTCGCCGGGCAGAAGCGGAGCGAAATCGGCATCGGCAAATTTTTCGGTGTTGCGGGTGAGAAGGGCAAAGAACTGCATGGCGGTCTGCTTTGGTTGGATGGCCGAACTATCGCTCCCGCTGGTCAGACTGTCTAAGACTGGTTAGGCTAAAGTTGAGACCTCGGGGGACTGGAGCCTGGAGAAAAAATGTTCGACCTGCGCCAGATCAGGTATTTCGTCACCGTCGCCGAAACCGGCAATGTCGGGCGCGCCGCCGAGATGCTGCATATTTC
>NZ_RZPQ01000673.1:0-3308 GCF_003999135.1 Mesorhizobium sp. M7A.F.Ca.CA.004.06.1.1
GCCGGCACGCGGGTGTTCTGGTATCTGTTCGCCACCTTCTTCGTCTGCGGCTTCACCACCAACGGGCTGGTCGGCACGCATCTGATCGCGTTCTGCGGCGACATGGGCATCGGCGAAGTGCAGGCCGCCGGCCTGCTGTCGATGATGGGCATCTTCGACCTGATCGGCACGACGTTGTCGGGCTGGCTCACCGACCGCTACGATCCGCGCAAGCTGCTCGGCGTCTATTACGGCATTCGTGGCCTGTCGCTGATCTATCTGCCCTATTCCGGCTTCTCGGCCACCAGCTTGATCATCTTCGCCGTGCTCTACGGCCTCGACTGGATCGCCACCGTGCCGCCGACGCTGCGGCTCGCCAACGAGGCGTTCGGCGATCGCAGTGGGCCGATCGTGTTCGGCTGGATCGTCGCCGGGCACCAGATCGGTGCGGCCGCTGCCGCCGCCTTTGGCGGCACCATGCGCGAGCTGCAGGGCAATTACGAACTGGCCTTCCTGATCGCCGGCATGACGGCAATCGCCGCCGCCTGTATCTCGCTGCTGATCAACACCAGCAAGCCGGCGTTCGATCCGGAGCCGCAAGCGGCTTAGGCGCGACGCTAATCTCCCCCCTCGAGGGGGAGATGGCCGCGAAGCGGCCAGAGGGGGGTCGGTCCGACTGGGCTCGGCCTCTTGCGATAGAAGGAGGTTAGCGCTCCACGCGCGGCGACCCCCTCTGTCGCCTTTGGCGACATCTCCCCCTCGAGGGGGAGATTACCCTGTTCATTGTTATCAAAACTTCATCATCCCGAGATGCGCCTGAAACATTGACGCTGGACCTTGGTGGCGCCGTTCAAGCCACCAGGAGACAGCCATGAACAAGCTCTCGATGACCCGCCGCGCCTTCGTCACATCCGCCAGCGCCGTTGGCCTGGCCGGCGTCTCGAGCTTGGCGCTGCCCTATTATTCGCGCGCCAATCAGCGGCCTTCCTTCACCCATGGCGTCCAGTCGGGAGATGTCGACGCCACCAGCGGCATGGTGTGGACGCGCACCGACCGACCGTCGCGCGTCATGTTCGAGGTGTCGTCGACGGAGAATTTCGCCAGTGCGACGCGGCTGGCGCCGCTCGATACGTCGCCGGCCAGCGATTACACGGTCAAGCGGCTGCTCACCGACCTCGCTTCGGACCAGGATATCTTCTACCGCATGACATCGGCCGATCTCGCCGACATCAACGCCGTTTCGGAGCCGATCACCGGCCGTTTCAGGACGGCGCCAGCCTCGAAGCGCGACATCCGCTTTGCCTGGTCCGGCGACACCGCCGGCCAGGGCTGGGGCATCGATGAGACCGGCATGAAGACCTACGCCACGATCGGCAAGCACACGCCCGACTTCTTCCTGCATTCAGGCGACACCATCTATGCCGACGGCGCCATGAAGGACGAGGTCGACCTGCCCGGCGGCGGCAAGTGGAAGAACGTCGTGCTGATCGACGGCAAGCGCAAGGTCGCCGAAACGCTGGACGAGTACCGGGACCAGTGGAAATACAACATGATGGACAGGAACGTGCTCGGCCTGAGCGCCATCTGCCCGACTTTCTACCAGTGGGACGACCATGAAGTGCTGAACAACTGGTCGGATTCCAAGGATCTCAGCGCCGACAGCCGCTACACGGAAAAATCCATCCACGTGCTGGCGGCCCGCGCGGCGCGGGCTTTCCACGAGATGACGACGATCCGCTACGAACCGTCCGAGCCCGGCCGCGTCTATCGCAAGATCGCTTATGGGCCGCTGCTCGACGTGTTCTTCCTCGACATGCGCTCCTATCGCGGCCCCAATGGTCCCGACATGCAGGATGAGATGACGCCGCAGTCGCGCATGCTCGGCGAGCAGCAGACGAAATGGCTGAAGCGCGAACTGGCGAATTCGAAGGCGACCTGGAAAATCATCGCCGCCGACGTGCCGCTCGGCCTCGTCGTCTGGGACGACGGCACCAAGAAGGTTGGCGCCGAAGCGGTCAGCAATGGCGACAATGGCTTGCCAAAAGGGCGCGAGCTCGAGATCGCCGACCTGCTGCGCTTCATAAAGAATGCCGGCATCAGCAACACCGTCTGGCTCACCGCAGATGTGCATTACACGGCCGCGCATTATTACAACCCGGACAAGGCGCAGTTCCAGGAGTTCAATCCGTTCTGGGAATTCGTCTCGGGTCCGATCCATGCCGGCACGTTCGGTCCCAACGATTTCGACATGACGTTCGGTCCGGAGCTGAAGTTCATCAAGGCGCCGACCGCCGAACAGGGACAGAACCTGCCGCCCTCGGCCGGGCTGCAATTCTTCGGGCTCGTCGATATTTCAGGCGCCAGCGAGCAGATGACGGTGCGGCTGATGGATCGCGACGACAACGAACTCTACAAGGTGACGCTCGACCCGGTGCGGTCGGCGTAAGCGCGCTTCTCAACCCTCCCCCTTGTGGGGAAGGTCGGCGGCGGCTTCGCAAAGCGAAGCTGGCGAGACGGGGCGGGGGGTGAAGCGCTGACTAGTCCGGGTAGCAGACCATGGGAATATTCGGCCAGACGGCGCTGTCGCAGTTGGCGGAGTCCTGGCGCTGCTTGAAGGCGGCGCTGACCGGGCCGGTCACCATCGGGTCGACGCCGTCTGGTGCGTCGGCGAAAATCTGCTCGGCCGACTGTGCCTCTGACAGCAAGGCAGGCCGTGATTCCTTCATCGTCGCGGCTGACTGTGCGGCGTTGGCCGCCAGCAGGACGGCGAAGGCAACAGACGCGATGAGCGGCCAGAATCGGTTGAGTTTATCGGTCATGACGTTTGAACTGCCCGGGCCCCAAAGGGTTCCCGCCTTGGTTAACAAAATCATCTCACACGCAGATGCTTAAGATTTGATGAGTATTTGGTGACGCTCCTCCTCTTTCGCAACTGCGAAAAACCCTGTATGAGCCGCGCAACCGAAAGAGGCAGCGCCTTTTGGCCTGCTGCCTGCAACGCTTCCGAGACCAGAACATGAAAATCCGTAATATCGCGATCATCGCGCACGTCGACCATGGAAAGACCACCCTGGTCGACCAGCTTTTGAAGCAGTCCGGCTCCTTCCGAGACAATCAGCGCGTCGCCGAGCGCGCCATGGATTCCAACGACCTCGAAAAGGAACGCGGCATCACCATCCTGGCCAAGGCGACTTCGGTCGACTGGAAGGATACCCGCATCAACATCGTCGACACCCCCGGCCACGCCGATTTCGGTGGCGAGGTCGAACGCATCCTGTCGATGGTGGACTCAGCCATCGTGCTGGTCGGCGCAGCCGAAGGGCCGATGC
>NZ_RZPQ01000674.1:0-3293 GCF_003999135.1 Mesorhizobium sp. M7A.F.Ca.CA.004.06.1.1
CAGCTGGTCTTCCAGGACCCGTACGGGTCGCTGCATCCGCGCATGCGCATTGCCGACAACGTCGCCGAGCCGCTGCGCATGAGCGACATGTCGGCGGCCGACCGCCGCGCCCGCGTCGCCGAACTGCTCGAACTGGTGCGGCTCAATCCCGAGCATGGCAAGCGCTATCCGCACGAACTGTCAGGCGGCCAGCGCCAGCGTGTCGTCATCGCCCGGGCGCTTGCGCTGAACCCGCAAGTGGTGATCCTCGACGAACCGGTTTCGGCGCTCGATGTTTCGGTGCAGGCTGGCGTGCTCAATTTGCTCAGGGATATCCAGCAGTCTTTCGGCACATCCTATCTGTTCATCGCACATGATCTTTCGGTCGTGCGCCACATCTCGCACCAGGTCGCGGTGATGTATCTCGGCAAGATCGTAGAGATCGCACCCGCGGCCGAACTCTATTCGAGGGCGCTGCATCCCTACACGCAGGCGCTGCTGTCGGCGGTGCCGCTCGCCAATCCCGAGAAGGAGCGCAAGCGCGAGCGCATCGTACTGACCGGTGACGTGCCGAGCCCGCTCAACCCACCATCCGGCTGCCGCTTCCGCACGCGCTGCTTCAAGGCGCAGGCGATCTGCGCTGCCGTCGAACCGCCGCTCGATCCGGCTGGCGGTTCGCATCGCGTCGCCTGTCATTTTCCGGAGCCGGTCAACACGTTCAAGACTGTGTGATTGGCCTGCCGAATTCACCCGAAGGAATCTTGATCGTGACTGAGGACCATTCCGAGAATGCCGGTACGGCAGGATCCGCGCGCCTGCCGCTCGAAGGCATCAAGGTTCTCGATCTTTCCCGCGTGCTCGCCGGTCCTTGGGCAACGATGAGCCTTGCCGATCTCGGCGCCGAGGTCTGGAAGATCGAGAACATAGATGGCGGCGACGACACCAGGGCGTGGTCGGTGCCGAGCTACAAGGGTGTCTCGACCTACTATCTCTGCGCCAATCGCGGCAAGCAGAGCATCGCGCTCGACATGAAAAGCCCGCAGGGGCTGGCCATCGTGCGCGAACTGGCGGCGAAGGCCGACATCGTCGTCGAGAATTTCCGCTCCGGCACCGCCGACCGCCTCGGCGTCGGTTTCAAGGAACTCAGCGCGCCAAACCCGCGGCTGATCTACTGCTCGATCTCCGGCTATGGTCAGACCGGGCCCGATGCCGGACGGCCCGGCTATGATTTCGTCATGCAGGCCGAAAGCGGCCTGATGGCCATCACTGGCGAGAGCAATGGCGAGCCGATGCGCGTCGGCGTCGCCATCACCGACATCGTCTGCGGCATGGTCTCGACGCAGTCGATCCTGGCAGCGCTTTACGAGCGCGCGACGACCGGCAAGGGCCAGTTCCTCGACCTGTCGCTGATCGACTGCGCGCTCAGCCTGCTGATCAATATCGGCAGCGGTTACCTCAACACCGGCCGCGAGGTCGCCCGCTACGGCAATGCGCATCCGACGGTTGTCCCCTATCAGATATTCGAGGCCTCCGATGGCGGCTTCGCGCTGGCCGTCGGCAATGACCGCCAGTTCGCGGCGCTGTGCGAGAAGGTCCTTGATCTGCCACATCTGGCTGGGGATGCGCGCTTCATCAAGGCAGGCGCGCGTGCCACCAACCGCGAGGCTTTGATCCCCGAATTGGCGGCTGCCTTCAAGACGCGGACGCGCGACCACTGGATGGCAACCTGCGCCGCCGCCAGCGTGCCGGCCGGCACCGTAAAATCGATACCGGAAGTCTTCGACAGTCCCAATGTGCGTGAGCGTGGCCTCGTCCAGACCTTGCCGCATCCGCATCTCGGCTCCGTCGCCATGGTGCGCCCGGCACAGGGACTTGCCGCGCAGCTGACCGCCGACTTTACCGCGCCGCCGATGCTGGGCCAGGACACAGCTGCCGTGCTGGCCGACGTGCTCGGCTACAGCGCCGAGACCATCGACCAACTGATCGGCTCCGGGGCTGTCAGCGTCTATGCGCCTGCCGCCGAACCGATCCCCGCCTGATCTTCCACGGAACGTGGCAGCCCTCGTCTCGCATTTGCGGTTCGACGACTGGTGGTTCTTAACTTCAAGAGCGCGAAGAGCCGCTCCCGGAATTGCTCGGCCGGCTACTTCTGCTGGCCGTAATTCTTGTACCGCCCCCGAATGGCGGCGATCTCGCTGCCCTCGATGAGCACCGGTGTACCGGCGCTGCGCGCCAAAAGGTATTGCCGCGCCAAGGTCTCGAGCTTGATGGTGCGGACGAGCGCCGTGTCGAGATCGCCGCCGAAAGCGATCATGCCATGATTGGCGAGCAGGCAGGCCGACCTGTCCTTGAGCGCGACGACGGCAACCTTGGCCAGTTCGCTTGACGCGAACAGCGCATAGTCCGAACAGCGCACATCATCGCCACCGAAACCCGCGACCATGTAATGGAACAGCGGCAGTCCCTCGCGCAGGCACGATAGCGCCACGCAATGGTCGGGATGGGCATGCACGACGGCACCGGCCTCGGGGAAAGCCTTGTAGATCTCGGCGTGCATTTCCCATTCGCTCGACGGCCGGAACGCCCCCTCCCAGCTGCCATCGAGTTGCATCGGCACCATCTGCTCCGGCCGAAGCGCGCTTGTAGCTATTCCCGTCGGCGTGATCATCATGCCGCTTGTCGTCCGCACACTGATGTTGCCGGTGGTGCCGACATTCATTCCGCTGGCGTCCAGCGTCTGCGTCGCGGTGATCAGGCTGGCGCGTGCAGTCTCGGTGTCCATCACGATGCTTTTCCTGTGGTTGGCCGCATGACAGGTTTTGCCGGTGGCCATATATCGATCGCCGGCGCGACGGTGGTCGCCCGTGTCATGTCTTGCAGGACGTCGGCGAAAATATCCGGGCCGCCGAGCTTCCCCGATTTCAACATCAGCGCCAGCGGCTCGGATGGCAGGCCGGGGAGGTGGGCAGTGGCACGCGACAGTCCCGGCCCCTCATAGGCACCCATGGCGATGCGGTCGATGCCGAGCGCCTTGACCACCGAACCGGCGGTCTCGCCGCCGGCGACGACCAGCCGCCGCACACCGAGTTCGAGCACAAGAATGTGTGCAATCCCGGCCAGCATCTCTTCCGCCTTTGCCGCCACCGCGTTGCGGCCATGCGCCTGCTGCAGCGCTTCGACCGTCGCTTGCGGCGCCGTCGTGGCAATGGCGATCATCGTGCCGGGCAAATGCCGCTGGGCGAAGGCACGCGCTTCGGCCACGACATCGGCGCCGGCGAAGGCGCTGGCCAGATCGATCGTCAGCAGTGGATTGT